>CAZQNF010000001.1:0-11821 GCA_964594675.1 uncultured Gammaproteobacteria bacterium
TTCTTATGGCGTATAGCGGTTACGATGAAATGCTCGCCGCAACCCAAGCCATGCAAATCGATCTGCAACACAATGCAAACCAGGTTATTGATCGTGATTTTATAAAAAAACATCTTTTAACGCGTGAACTCCCGAGTGTGGACCTGCTTATTCGCACCGGTGGCGAGCCGCATCTGTCGAGCGGGTTTATGATGTGGGATATTGGTGACGCTGAGTTGTATTTTACGCCCAAATTGTGGCCGGAATTTTCCCGAGAAGAATTTAAAAACGCCTTAGAATTTTATAATTCTCGAGAAAGAAGAATGGGAAAATAGAAGGAAAAAAAACCATTAGCCGCAATTTTTATTTTGCGGTATTTTGCTAATTGTCAGGGTTGCGTTACTATACCTCTTATTCACTGTCTTTTATAAGTATGAAAAAATATTGGCTCCTCTTTTTGACTATCGGATTTTTTTCTTTTGTAAGTTTGCCCGGTAAAGCTGCAACTCCTCATCCACGGATTTTGCTGAGTGATGCTAATGTTAAAGCCCTGCTTGAAAGTAAGGTGGCGTCTTCCGATGAGACGTGGCTACGTTTAAAAAAAACCTGTGATAGCTATCTTGAGCGCAGCGTATCGTATCCAGATGGGGATGATTACCCCAATAATGGTATTGGGGAGGGATATCAGGGAGAAGAATATTTTGACCCGATTCTTAATTTGGGTGTTTGTTTTCAGGTGCAAAAGAATCCAGATGCTGATCTGGCTGCTCGGTATGCCAAAAAAGGTATCGAAATTTTGAGTAAAATGTCGGTGCCACCTGGGTCAGCTCATAGTGTTAACGCGCTGCGGGATAGTGGCTATGGTATTCGGTTTTATGGTGTGGGCATGGCTATTGGTTATGATTGGTTTAATGAAAAAATGACCGCAGCTGAAAAGAAACAAGTGTATACATCGCTCAATTATTGGATAGAGCAATACGAAAAATCCGGGTTTGGTCGCAATCATCCGCAAGGGAATTATTATGCCGGGTACTATGCTGCTAAAGCGCTCACCGCTCTTGCCACTCTGGATGAAAATCCGAGCGCCGAGAATATGTGGCAAACCTGGCTCAGCGATCAGCATAATAATTTTGTCGCACCTTATTATGAAAAATGGTTGAAAGGTGGAGGTTGGAGCGAAGGCTGGAATTACGGACCGCTCGCTACGATAAATATGAGCTGGCCGATTATCGCGGCTAAAACCGCAAAAGGACTTGATTTGGTCCATGATGCTGGTCATCCGTTTTCTTTTCCGCTCGCTCAAGCCAGCTATCTTATGTATTTTGCCTGGCCCAACCAGTTAAGTCTCGATGATCGCGGTGAGATGAAACCAGGCGATAATCCATCGGCGGCTTCCGCAAAACTTTATACGTTTGAAGCTGGACTTTTAGAATTATTCAATGATCCGCGTGCCAGCGCTTTTCACCAGTTTGCGAGTGAAGTCCGTACCAAATCGGCCACGTTGGCACCAGCCTGGGAAGATGTGGTTTTTTGGAATAGTAATGCTCTATCGACTTCTTACACCAGTTGGCCAACCGCATATTTTTCGCAGAATAGTAACCAAGTTAGCGTGCGCTCCGACTGGACGAATAACGCAGTCTTAGGAACGTTTATAGCTGGTCCTTACACCAATAATCCAGATTCCGGCGAAGAATTTTTTGATCAGGGGAGTCTCGCGATTGTAAAAGGAAATACACCGTTTCTAGTAAATACCGCTGGCGCCATTACCAGAAATACCATAGCTGGAACAAGTGATAAAAATTTGTGGCAAAATATTTATGATACGAATTTTGGTGGCAGCAAGCCCCGCAATATTTATAATATTTTTTATCCCGGCAATGGTGGACAGAATGCCAATTCACCTTCTTTAACCCCGAGCGGATTAAGTCCAAAAACATCACTTATTGCTTTTACAGATACATCACTTTTTTCCGCGTTTCGTGGTGAAAATCTGGAGGATATGTATACGGTTCGAGATGCCCAGCTCGTTACCAAGTGGAGCAGGGAAGTGGTCTATATCCGTCCAGATGTTTTTATTATTTTTGATCACACCAAAGTTCCAAATGCCCAAAGCGGAGAGTATATGGCGTTTCATTTTTCCGCCGCGCCAAAAGAAGAAAGTTTGTCGTCAGGAACCCGTCGTTTTACATTTACGAAAAATAACAACTACCTTGGCTCTGTAACTACGTTATACCCAGCCGAAAACCAAATCAAAACAACAAACGTTTTTGATAGTAATAAAGTATTTCGTCTTGAAGTTCGTCCAACCCAGCCACAGTCTGAAGAGTTTTGGCTCACCGCTCTTGATGCGGCTCGTACCAGTCAGGATTATGGTTTTGAGCGCCTGCCAGTAACCGGCGCGGGGCTTGGTACCTTTTTTAAAAATGCAGCCGGAAATTTTGTTGTAGTTTTTAACAAGGATAACACTTTGCCGTTTACCACTCTTTCGTATCGAACGCCGATAACGAAAACTCAACATATTATAAGCAGTTTGCCTGTCGGCAATTACAGTGTGCAGGTTAAAACGCAAGCGAATGAAAATATTATTACCATAAGTCTCGGTGGTAATGAAAGTGTTAGGTCGGACGGTCGATTGGTATTTACCACTGAGGGGAGTCAGCTAACGATAAATAATGTTCCTTCATCATCTGTGCCTACTTCTCCTTTTCCAGCTGTTCCTGTAAGTTCTTCGACTCCAAGCTCAGTGCCACTACTAAAAACTGTGCCAATTTTCCGTTTGTTCAACAAACAAACCGGTGCAGATTTTCTTACTCTGTCATTGTCTACCAAAACCAGTCTTCTTAAAAACTCTCGCGTCTGGCAGGATAAAAGTATAAACCAAAAAGTTATAGCTTTATCCGAGTGTGATACAACTATGAATCAAGTTCGTTTATTTGTAACCAAGGATGGAAAACGTTCCATTTATACCACCAGTTTGGCCGAAAAAGCTGTGCTCAGTAAAAATACCTTGACCTGGGTAGATAAGGGGGATGTATTTTGCAGCTATGCTACTGCGCAAAAGAATACTGTTGTTGTGTTGCGTTTCCGCAATACTCGCACAGGTGTATATATGTATACTTCTAACCCTATTGAACAAGCTAATTTAAAAAAACAAGGTTATAAGCAGGAAAACACAGCCTTCTTCGCATTATAGATTCTTTTTAAAATAGCCCGTTATGCGGACTATTTTTTATTTGAAGAATTTTTGAAAAATGTTCAAATTTTTTGACACAAAAATAAATTTTTTAACACGTATAATGAAAAGCTTTACATTAGCCAAAAAACAATAAGTTGTGTGCTTATCCACAGTTTATCCCCTATATCTAGTGGTAGGCCTATGCTATACTCCGAAGTATCAAATTTACTTTTTAAAAAATTATTGTTTGTATGGCCAGCATCCAAAAAATCATGAAACGTGATAAAACCGTCGCCGACTTTGACCCGGCAAAAATCTGCATTGCGATTGAGAAAGCTTTCCTTGAAGTTCGTAATCAAGCCGACAAAGGCGTTGTCACTGCGCTCACCAATAAAATCGTTGATGAATTAGAAAGAGCTTTTCCAGATCGCACCCCGGCCGTAGAGAACGTGCAGGATATGGTGGAACGAACTCTTATGGCCGCGAGCCTCTTTGATGTTGCTAAAGCCTACATTTTATACCGCTACGAGCATGCCAAAATTCGCGAAGAGAAAAAACAGGAAGTTCTCGAAAAAATTGAAAAAAATGATCTCACTGTTACTAAACGCAACGGAAAAACCGAATTTTTTTCCATGGAAAAACTGCGCAAATCCCTTAGTTACGCCGTGAAAGGTTTGGAAAATATTGTAAATGTTGAAACTATACTCAACCAGTGCCGTAGCGAGCTTTACGAAGGTATCAAAACTTCGGACATTGCTCGTGGCCTCAATATGACTGTTCGCGCCATGATCGAACTAGATCCAGCTTATTCGAAAGTCGCTGCTCGCCTTCTCCTTAATCGGACCTATAAAGAAGTGTTGGGAACTGAGCTTAATTACGACCAGCTAGCCGAGGAACATGTAAAAGCTTTCCCAAAAACCATCCGCCGTGGTGTAGAGCTTGGTCAGCTCGATCCTAAGCTTTTGGCTTTCGACCTTGAGAAACTCGCCAAAATGTTTGTACTCGAAAATGATGGATTATTCGAATACATGGGTCTTGAATTTCTCTATTCGCGCTATTTACTCGAAGATTCTGAAACAAAAAAACCGCTCGAAACTCCTCAAATGTTCTGGATGCGTATCGCTATGGGTACGGCTATTCTTGAGCCTTATACCAAACGCGATAACGTGATAAATGAGTTTTATTACATTTTATCCAATTTTTACTATACCCCGGGCGGCCGCACGCTTTTTCAAGCTGGAGCGACTAAGCCTCAGCTTTCCAATTGCTTTTTAAATGTGGTACCAGATTCCCTCGATACTATCTTTAAAACCTATTCCGACAATTCTCAGCTCCTTAAATGGAGTGGTGGAACGGGTACCTCCTGGACTCCAGTTCGCGCAACCGGGTCTTTCATTAAAGGTACGGGTGTGGGTAGTCAGGGTGTAGTGCCGTTCCTCAAAATCGCAAACGATGTGAATGTGTGCATTAACCGCAGTGGTAAACGACGCGGTGCTGGTTGTGTGTACCTTGAAACCTGGCACTATGATATCGAAGATTTCTTAGAACTGCGCAAAAATACTGGTGACGAACGTCGTCGTACGCATGATATTGATACCGCCAATTGGATTCCCGATCTCTTTATGAAACGCGTACGCGAAGGCGGGGATTGGACGCTTTTTTCTCCGAATGATGTACCAGACTTGCACGAAATTTATGGTCGTGAGTTCGACGAGCGTTATGCTTTCTACGAAAAAGAAGCTGATGCTGGTAATATCAAACTTTTTAAACGTCTCAAAGCAAGCGATCTTTGGAAAAAAATGCTCGCCATGTTGTTTGAAACTGGTCATCCTTGGATAACTTGGAAAGATCCATGCAATGTTCGTTCGCCGCAAAGCCATGTTGGTGTGGTCCATAATTCTAATTTGTGTACCGAAATTACCCTCAATACTTCTGCTGAAGAAACCGCTGTATGTAACCTTGGTTCGCTCAATTTTGCTAAGTTTATTATCGACGGTAAATTTAACCATGAACTTGTTGCCCGTGTTGTTCGAGCAGCGGTACGCATGCTTGATAATGTTATTGATATTAACTACTATCCAATTCCGGAAGCTAAATATTCCAATATGCGCCACCGTCCGCTCGGCCTGGGAGTCCGCGGTTATCATGATGCGCTCTATATGTTAGATATTAATTTTGATACGTCGGAAGCGCTCGATTTTGCGGATTCATCTATGGAAGTCGTGTCCTACTACACCATTCTTGCTTCCAGTGAACTGGCCAAAGAGCGTGGGGCTTACAAAACTTTTAAAGGTTCCAAGTGGAGTCAAAATATTTTCCCACAAGATACGATAGATCTCCTCGAAAAAGAACGTGGCGAAGAAATCCCGGTTCTGCGCGGTGGTCAGATGGATTGGACACCGGTGCGTGATCATGTTAAACAATTTGGTATGCGTAATTCCAATGTGATGGCGATTGCCCCAACTGCCAGTACCGCGAATTTAGTTGGTTGTATTCCATGTGTTGAGCCGATTTACAAAAACATTTACGTAAAATCCAGTAAAGAAGGTGATTTCGTTGTTGTGAATAAATATTTAGTCGAAGATCTCAAAAAACTTGGTTTATGGGACAGAAGCATGCTTGATAAAATAAAATATGGTGATGGCAGTGTCGAAAACATTACGGAAATTCCAGAAAAATTACGTGCTAAGTATAAAGAAGTATTCGAAATTAATCCGCGTTGGTTGGTTGAAGCCGCCGCTCGTCGGGGTAAATGGATTGACCAATCCCAGTCACTCAACATTTTCTTCAAGAGTACTTCTGGTAAAGAGCTTTCCGAAATTTATATGTATGCCTGGAAACTTGGTCTTAAAACCACTTACTACCTACGCACACTCGGCATTTCTCAAGTCGAAAAATCGACCATCGACGCTGTTAAATTCGGTTCTACTCATACTCGTCAGGAAGCTCCCAAAAAAGAAGTAAAAACCGATGTTGTACAGCCGCCCATTAATCTGCCGATTGAAAAGGCACCAGCTAATCTGGGGGTGAAAGCATGTAGTTTGCTTGATCCGGATTGTGAATCTTGCCAAGCATAAAAACAATTTTTTATCTCCGTAATTCATTACTCGTAATTTATAATTTTTCGCCTTATGTCACTGCAAAAATCTAATCAGCGCGTCAATATTAATAATCGTCGTATTATTAACGGAGAGGACGCCGATGTTATCCAGCTCTACCCCATGAAACACATGTTTGCTTGGGAGGCGTATAACAACGGTAATGCGAATCATTGGCTGCCAACCGAAATTAGCATGCAAAAAGATATTGAGCAATGGAAGTCTAACACTGTGCTTAGCGAAGATGAGCGCAAAGCCTTCAAAACCGTGCTCGGATTTTTTACTACCGCTGATTCTATCGCGGCCAATAATGTAGTTCTCGCTTTCTACAAACATATTACTTCGCCCGAATGTCGTATGTATTTGCTCCGCCAGGGTTTTGAAGAAGCGGTGCATACCCATGCCTACCAATATATTGTTGAAAGTTTAGGGCTAGATGAAGGCGAAATTTTTAATATGTATCGCGAAGTTGATGCTATTTATAATAAAGATGCATTCATTCTCGATTTTAATGATGGTATTTTTGATCCTAATTTCAAAACCGGCACCTTTGCAAGCGACCAGAAGTTCCTGGAAAATATGTGTGTTTTCTCGCTTATTATGGAAGGCATATTTTTCTATAGTTCATTTGCTGTTATGTTTGGTTTCCAACGCCAAAACAAAATGGCAGGTTCTGCGGAACAAATTCAATATATTATGCGTGATGAATCCCAACATCTTAATTTTGGTATTAATATGATTAATACTATCAAAGAAGAACAGCCAGAGCTTTGGACACCAGAATTTCAGGCGCATATCATCGATCTCGTGAAACGAGCGGTGGTACTTGAGTATACTTTTGCACAGGAGGTTTTCCCTAAGGGTATTTTTGGTATGAACGCTGACGGCTTCCAAAAGTACATTGAGCATATTGCTGATCGTCGCCTGGGTCGTATTGGACTACCAGCCCAATATAACACCCAAAATCCTTTTCCTTGGATGAGTGAAGCTGTGGACCTCTCCAAAGAAAAGAATTTTTTTGAAACTCGCGTTACGGAGTATCAAGTTGGCGGAACGTTGGATTGGTAGTATTTTAGATTAAAATTGAAATGACCTTTTAGTTTAAATAGACAAGTTTGAGATAAAATTTCAATTTATTATATATAAACACAACCTAAATTAGGTTGTGTTTTGATATAAGACAATAGCGGGGCAGTACAAGCTTTCTTCTCAGTTTTATTATATAGTTTATAGCATTCTTTGTAGCGCAAAACGTAGGCTCTTGAAAAAAAACAAAAAGCATGTTAATCTATAAAGTTATTTTTTAATTAAATCATAAGTAAAGTATGAATGAACGAGGGTTTTTGAGGTTAGATACCGAACCAGTTCGAGAACAGGAAAGATTTTTGCGCATCCAATTACCGGGCTATGCACATAAAGGTTTTTGTTGCCAAGAATCTGGAAGTGGATTTGCGTATGATACATTACCAAAACTTTTAATTAATCACCAAGCGATAGAGCGCCTCAGTTACCAGACTCTGGAACAAAAAATAGCTTTAGTAGCTGAGTACTTACGAGATATATTAAAAAATAATAAAGAAATTCCTATTCAATTCGAATGCCATTCACTCGGCACCTTAGTCGGTTTGGGAGCACTTAATTCGTTAAGTCCAGAAGAGCGGGTGCGATTTTTTCGTGTAGTACTTTTTGCGCCTGTCCCTTTTGGGAATGAAGGAAAATATGCCACCAGCTTAAGTTTTAATATGTCAGTGGTAGGTGTACGGGATGCGGTTGAAGTGTTTAGTGGTTTAACGTGTCCAGAACAAGGAGCAAAAATTCCTGTTTCAACGGCTAAAAGTTTATTTGGCGAAGGTTGCTCCGATAGCCGTAAAGCACTTGACTCTGTTGGGACTTTTTGGCAGTTATGGTCGGGAAGGTATAAAAAAAATGAGCTAGCTCTATTTTTAAAAAATAATAAAGATGCTTATGGAAAAGTTCATATTATTGGTTTTACAGAAGATGCGTGCCACCCGCCTGATTGGGTGGTAGAAGTGGCACAAAATCATGGCTTAACGGCGAATTTGCAAATGGTGCCAGGAGGACATTGTGGGTGGAAAGAAAATACGATAAATATTTTGAATAGATAGGGTGTTTGAATAATTTTAAGTAATTGGTCTGGTTAGGTGTTAACATAAAGAAAAGATGGTTGGTTAATGTGGGTGGTTTATGTGATATTGACCAAACCACAAGAGTTTGGTATCATGAACGAGATTTATTAGCCGCGGTAGCTCATCGGTAGAGCGCTGCCCTGAAGAGGCAGGCGTGGCCAGTTCGACTCTGGCCCGCGGCACAGAGGAAAAATTTACGGGGTATGGCTCAATTGGCTAGAGCATCTGGTTTGGGACCAGAGGATTGTGGGTTCAAGTCCCACTACCCCGACACAACAAAAAACACTGTAAATTACAGTGTTTTTTAAATCTCTTCGAGTTCTGTTTAAAATTCGACCGTATTTTCATCGGGAGCAGTAGAAAATACACTGGTGTGAATTTTTCCGTTTTTATCAGTATAGGAAATTTGAAAATCGTGTCCCGGAGTCAGGGGGCTTTTTGGCGCGTTGCGCAAATAGACCATTTGCGGATTATTGAATACGTCTAGATAAATATTTAGATCTTTTTTGGAAGTTAAATCGTATAATTTTATAGTATTGCGTTGAATCCCTGTTTTATAGTTAATGATGGTAAAAGCAGTGCCTATCGCATCTACCGCATCAGTTCCTTCATTATTGAATGGGTAGCCAGCTTCCGCCAAACTTCCGTCATATTCACTTAGGATAGTACCATTTTTTGGGTATACAAGATCTTCGGCGTTCCACGGTTTTGAATAGTCTAAACTTATATTTATAACAAAGGTTTTGTAATTTTGTGAATTCGTTAAACCGCTGTAGGTAGAATTAATGTCATCATCTCTTTCAATATAAAAACCAATATCTTTTGCATAAGGATCAATAAACATGCTGCGATGAGCGGGAACGTACAGTAAGTCGTGTAGAGCTCCTAACAGTGTTGCGTTTCGGCCAAAACTTATACCTTCAGCAACGGGTAAGTTTTCATATCCTTGATAACGAGCCCGATCAGTCGCAGTTTTACCAGTAAAGAATTGATCCTGCGGATTTTGCTCGTGAACAGTTTCTTCTGGGGGTGGTGTACCGCCGAGCGATCGCGCCGTAATAATGTTATCAACATATTTTTTTTGACTTTCTACTGATTTTACCAATTTTTGGCTCAAAGATAATGGGGACAAATTATAATAATCGCGAAATTTATTGATAATTTCCAGTACTTCTTGTTCGGTAAAATTATCATTAGAATAATACTGTAAAAATCCAGCGTTTTCTCCAGTAATAAGAGCATTGGCAAAAAAATCAATTTTTTTAACTGGGTCAGCCAACTGTTCTTCTATATATCGACCAGTTGGTGTATCCATCTTATTCGCTCTTCCCATTGGATCGTAATTTGGAAAAAAATCTCCCGACGAATCATTTGATGATCCAAAATCTAGCGGTTGATCTGTGTTGTTTGAGCGCGAAACAATGTCTTTGGTTAAAGCAGGAGTGGTTGTGGCTTTAGGGGTTAGGTTGGTAGAAGGTTTTGTTAAAGTTTTTGCTAAATATTTTTTACTCATAGCTTTATAACTTGTATTTCCAGAAAAAAGCGCGCATTGTTTTAAGTCCTTTTTACAAATACTGTCGATAAAAGCTTGTTCGGTAAATTTGGTCGGATTTTTTTTGTAAAAAGATTTTACGGTCGTGCAAAGCGGGGCTAAATTTTTTGTTTTACACGCAAAAGTCGACATTTTTTTGTACGCGGCTGCACTTTTAGTTGCTGCTGTAGTTTTGACGCTGGCCCCGAAGCTCGGGGTCTGCCACGAAAATACAAAAAATGTCGCCATCCCTAGTGATATCAGAAATTTTTGATTTTTTGAAAAATGAGAATGGGTAAATTGCATATTTAGATAAAATTACACGAAGTTATTATTTTGCATTTTATTTATACAACCTTTTCATAAAGTGACGTGGTTTAAGATTTAAACTTAATTTTCATCTTGTTTAGTTCGTGGCCAGAGTTTTTTCCCTATTTTAAAAATCGCTCGGGCAACGAGTAGAATTATTATAGTAAAAATCCACCACGTATTTATAATATAGAGCGCTACCCCAAGTATCCATTTGTATACATGGTTTATGGTTGGTGCTTTCTCGGAAGGGATTTTAAGGTATTCGCTCTTTTTATCCATTTCTTCGAGTTGTTTTTGCAAAAGTGGCGGCGAAGTGCGTTCCGCAATCTGTTTATCAAGTTCGGCTTGTTTTTGCGTAAGCAAATTGCTGAGACTGTTAATTACGGATTCGTATACTTTATTGCCAGTGCTGTTCCAAGCTTCAGTTGTTTTTTCACCTACCGTGTTTATAATACTGTGAGTTTTTTCGCCAATCGTCGAAGAGGGTGAGATCGGTTCACCTCCAACTCCAGGTGATGAGCTAGGTGCGGTAGAAGATCCTACGCCCGGGTTTGGTGAAACTTCGTCTTTTTTTATCTCGGCAGTTGAAGACGTAATGGCTGGTGGCGGGTTAAAAATTTCCTGCAAATCTGTATTGGATTCGCCAAACTGAATATTTATTGGCACAGGGTCTTTTCCCACCTCCCATTTTTTTGCTTGCGTAATTTTTTCGTAGAGTTGGTGTTTGCCACTCGCAGCGGTCCAATCAATCCAGCTTTGGGCAAGGCTGCCTTTGACCAAGGAAAAACTTGTAGTGCCATTGAGTTCACCGTTATCGTAGAGTTCAACGATTCCTACAATATCATAATTTGTCTGGTTTTGAATAGCGGAGTAGACTCGGATTTTATCGCCCGCGACAATTTTGTTGTTTGAATACCAAATACTCCCCACAAACCCAGCATTCACACTCGTTATTTCTTGGGCTAATGCGCCAGACGGCGCAGCTATTAAAAAAGTGAGAATAAAAAACGGTAATATTTTTTTCATAGAGAAAAGTGTAGATATAGTAGGAGATTTATGTTTGTTTGGCAAGTTACAATTTGTAGCAAAATTCTTATCCACATTTTTTCTTGCATATAAAAAAAGAGTTTTGTGGTATACTTCTTACTAAGTATTTTTATTGCCTTTAATTATGCCAGTAAAAGAAGTAAAAACAACACGAGTGCGCAGAGAAGTTCCGGTTGAAGATTTCACTTTTGAAAATTCCGCTTCCAGTATATCGCGTCCACTTATTTTACTTTTGATAATTGTGGCAATCGGGGTAATTGGTGTAATAGTATATTTTTTCTCCCCATGGTTTCGCGGTGCGAGGGATATAGTGGTCAAAAATCAAGTTGAAGAACTAAAAATTACCAGCTCCAATCCACAAGTAGGGGATATCTTACAAAAGGTATCGCACCATATTTTACTCCCCTCGGGCGAAGTAACAGTGTCTACCGTAACCGATGCTGACAAACTGCGCGAGTCTAATCCGTTTTTCTACCAATCAGCCGCTGCGGGAGATAAAATATTAGTCTACCCAGATCGCGCCATCCTCTAC
>CAZQNF010000001.1:11831-26348 GCA_964594675.1 uncultured Gammaproteobacteria bacterium
CTCTACAACCCCACCAAAGATATTATTTTAAATTTAATTTATATTGTAAACGCTCCTACTTCCACACCTTCTACGACTCCTAAGAAATAAAATAATTTATTCATTGTATTTATTTAACCTAAACATTGCTTAATATGGTAAAACCAAAAAAATTTGCTGCCGGCCTCTTGGCCCTGAGCCTCTTGGCTGGGATGCCAACACTCGCTTCGGCAGCCACTACGGTGGGAAACGATGTTTCGGTCGGTGGAACGCTCGCCGCAACCGGCGCCACAACTCTTAGTAGTACGCTTGGAGTAACTGGCGCAGCTACTCTTGCGAGCACGCTTTCTGCCGGCGCTTCTACTCTTGCAAGCGCTACAGTAACTGGCGCTGCCACCGTTGGTTCTACTTTGGGGGTTACGGGTATTCTCACCTCTAGTAATACTACCCAGTCTACCAACTATACTACTGGTGCTATTGTCACGGCTGGCGGTATGGCTGTAGCAAAAAATTTGAATGTTGCGGGTGCATTTTCTACAGCACAAACATTGTATTCAGCTGGACTAGCCACTTTTAATGTTGGTGCTACTATCACGAGTGGTGGTTTAACCGTTAGCGCAGGGGGAGCTGCCATTACTGGAACAGCTACAATAACAGGTAATGAAACGATCAGCGGAACTCTTGGAGTTACTGGCGCAACCACTCTTGCGAGCACGCTTTCTGCCGGAGCTTCGACCCTGGCAAGCGCTACAGTAACTGGCAATGCTACTGTCGGCGGTAACTTATCTGTAACTGGTACTCTTACTGCTGGAACATTTACTCCAAGTAGTTTAGAAGTTACTAATAACACCACCGTTGGTGGAACTCTTGGAGTTACTGGCGCAACCACTCTTGCGAGCACGCTTTCTGCCGGCGCTTCTACTCTTGCAAGCGCTACAGTAACTGGCGCTGCCACCGTTGGTTCTACTTTGGGGGTTACGGGTATTCTCACCTCTAGTAATACTACCCAGTCTACCAACTATACTACTGGTGCTATTGTCACGGCTGGCGGTATGGCTGTAGCAAAAAATTTGAATGTTGCGGGTGCATTTTCTACAGCACAAACATTGTATTCAGCTGGACTAGCCACTTTTAATGTTGGTGCTACTATCACGAGTGGTGGTTTAACCGTTAGCGCAGGGGGAGCTGCCATTACTGGAACAGCTACAATAACAGGTAATGAAACGATCAGCGGAACTCTTGGAGTTACTGGCGCAACCACTCTTGCGAGCACGCTTTCTGCCGGAGCTTCGACCCTGGCAAGCGCTACAGTAACTGGCAATGCTACTGTCGGCGGTAACTTATCTGTAACTGGTACTCTTACTGCTGGAACATTTACTCCAAGTAGTTTAGAAGTTACTAATAACACCACCGTTGGTGGAACCCTTGGAGTAACTGGAGCTGCCACTCTTGCGAGCACGCTTTCTGCTGGAGCTTCGACCCTGGCAAGCGCTACAGTAACTGGCAATGCTACGGTTGGTGGAACGCTTAGTGTAACTGGAACCTCAACTCTTACTGGAGATACGGCTATTGGCGGGTTATTAGGGGTTACTGGCGCTACAACTTTGGGTGATGTTACAGCTTCTGGTACAGTAAATATAAACACTTCGGGAATAGGAGTGACACAGATTGGATATGGTGGTGGTGCAACCGGGGCAGTTCGCATTGGTAATTCTAGTGGAAATACTACTGTAGCGGGTAATTTAAGTGTAAATGGAACATTAAGTGCTACCACATTTAGTCCGACTACTATTAGTACCGCGGGAAATATAACTGCTGGCAATGATCTTATTGCTACAAGAAATTTGGTAGCTCGTGGCGCACCAATTGGCCAAGCTGATAAACTCATTTTTGGTTATGAAGCCTTAACTACTGGTGGAGCTGCAGGAGGGGATATAACATTCAAATCAAATAGCGCTCAAAATGTTACTACGTATATAAGAATTACTCATAATGGCACAGATTATTGGATTCCAGTTCTTGCCAACGATCCTTCTTCTAACTAAAGAAAACTTCTTTATGCCTTTTGTAAGCTTGTTTAGGAAGGCGTGGTTTATTCTTTAAAAGTTTTCTTATGAATTACAAAAAAATAATTCCGATTCTGGGGGTGGTTACCCTACTGCCATCCATGGCTTTGGCGGCGTTTAATACGGTAGTTATGGGCGACAGTACTGTATCTATTGTCCTGCCAGGGAACGGGTTATCTTACAGCGTAGACGCGGCTACAAAAGTAGAATCTTTCAGTGTAAATACTGATACCATCGATTTTACTCTTAAATCCGAATCGTATATTAAACTTTCTTCTGCGGATGGTTCTAATTTTAGAACAAGCGGAGATGCGAACTGTTCTACATTTCAAACCACTTGTACAGGTGATGGTTCTACTATAATAGTACAGTGTGCTAATACGGATAGTGGCCATGTTTTAACCATTACACCTTTTGGCAACTGTGCGCTTACTCCTCCGGCACCAGCAGGTGGTGGAAGTTTTAGTTCGGGTAGCGGTGGCGGAGGTTCCTCGTCTGCTCCAGTCTCTACACCCATTACCACAGCTCCTGCAACTTCTACTCCCCCCACTTCCACTACAAGTAATGTGCCAACAGCGCCTTCTAATCGACCGCCACGAATTCTTACTACCGTTCAAGGAAATGGCGCTGTTACACAGAACAATTCTCCGGTAACTACTCAGGTTATTCCTAGCACGGTTAAGTACATTGTTCCTCGGCAGCTAGCTCGAGGTGCCAGTGGTAAGGATGTAATACAATTGCAACTTAAACTCCAAACTCTAGGCTTTTTCCCAGGCAAGTTAGTCGCCAATGGTGTATTTGGCCCTACTACCTTTGAAGCGGTTAAAAAATTTCAATCTGCTAACGGTATAAAACCAGTGAATGGTCGAGTCGGGCCACTTACTCTCGCGACCCTTAATAAAAAATAATATTTGATGTAAAAAGACTTGGCTTGTGTCAAGTCTTTTTTAATTTGTAAACAACTCAGGTATTTTTAGCCAGTAAGCTTATCAATCCATAAACTATGTAAAGTGAACTGGGGTAGATGTTGACAGGATTTAAAAAAACTTCTACAATAGAGCACACACTGCGGTAGTAGTTCAGTTGGCTAGAACGTCTCCTTGCCAAGGAGAAGGTCGCCGGTTCGAATCCGGTCTACCGCTCAGGTCGAAAAATAGATTAATCGATTACAATTATAAAAATATTGTTTGACGGTTCAAATCCAATATTCAAAATAGCGGGGTAGAGCAGCCCGGTAGCTCGTCTGGCTCATAACCAGAAGGTCCTCGGTTCAAATCCGAGCCCCGCAACCAAGTTTTTCGCTGGAAGATTGTTCTTCTTAAGAAAACCAAAACAGTAAGCCCCTTAATCGGGGCTTTTTTTATTGTGAAGCTCGTTATACTTGCAGCTCTTTTGCAGCGTTGGGTATATTATTACTGTTTTCGTCGGTACCGCACTCCACGTCTAATACAGTTCCGTGAATAAGATTATGCTCAGCAAGCTTGGCTACAGCCGGTTGCGCTGAGTCAATTTCTCAAGGTGCTCTTTTTTCTCGTAGGCAGTATTAAGCAACTCTTTTCCAGTTTAAACTGGAAAAGGTGGGCAAGGGAAATTTTCTTGGTGAAAAGGTGGGCCAAAACAAGGGAATGGAACAGGAAAATTCGAGACTTCGCCACGGTACATGCTAACTGGTAATGAGAAAATTTTAGGGCTTATTTTTGTTAAGATAAATTTTATAGTAGTATTCGTAAATTTCCCAGAATGACATAGCCAGGGCGCAAATGAGCGGCCCGACTACAAACCCTGAGGCTCCAAAAATAATAATGCCTCCCAAAGTAGAAAAAAGAATAAGTACTGGGTGCATTTGCAAACCTTTACCAACTAGTACTGGTCGTAAAAAATTATCAATTGTACTAATGACCACCAGCCCGCCAACTAAGATTAGGATTCCTTGCCAAATGCCGCCAGTAATCAGCATAATTATTCCAGCTGGAATATAAATGAGAGCGGCTCCAACCCCTGGCACAAACGACGCAAAAATCATGACTAGTGTCCAGATTAAGGCTCCCTGAACTCCGGTAATAAAGAAAAGTATCCCGCCCAAACAACCCTGTACTATTCCAATAAGGATCGTTCCTTTTATAGTTGCCCGAACTGTTGAAGTAAATTTTTCATAGAGATGAATTTCTTGATCATCGTCAAGCGGGCATAAGCGCATAATCTTGAGAAGTAATTTTTTCCCATCGCGCAAAAAGTAAAACAGTGAATAGATCGTTAAAAAGAACATGCCGAGGAATATAAGAGAGTTTTGGGTAAATTGCTGGATGCGTGAGAAGAAAAATACAGCTACGGTTCGGCCAATGTCTGACAGGCGATTTATCCATTCAGTATCATTAAAATGAAGTTTTTGAGCGTACGAATTATTTTTTATTGCTTCAAGCGTATTGCGGATACTGTTTTGAATCTGGTCGCCGTTGTCATTAATTGAGCCGTACAAATCAATTGATTCTTTGACGAGCAGACTGCTGACCAAACTGAGTGGAATAATAATAACCAAAACTGCGACGACAAGGGTAATAAAAGCACTCAGGTTTGGTTTTTTGGTTGAAGTAAGGAGGCGGTCATAAATTGGGTAGAAGAGAGTGGCAAGTATAGCCGACCATAACAGTGGGTAAAAAAATGGGCTGAGCGTATAGGCAAATAAAATAGTCATACCAACAAGCAGACTAAAGAAAACGATCTGGCGAATTTTAGGGAAATTCATAGGGTGTTAATAGGTTTAATGGTAGATTTTCTTAATCCTACTATTTCCTGCCACTTCTGTCGAGGTAGGGTATTAAGAGTGAGATTAAGGGCAGCATAGACGAGCGCACCGATACTAATCGAAACAAATAAAGGAAGAAAGCGAGCTATATATACGACTATCCCCATAATAGCACTCGCTATAATTATTTTTACGGCTGTAAGCAAACTTGGTTTTACCCGTGCATAGTAATAGGTAAGCGCAAATAATCCAATACCGGCATAGAGCTCAGAAAATATGGTAACCCCGGCTGCGCCATAGATACCAAAACGTGGAATAAAAATAAAATACCCAATAACACTTAAAAGAGCATTCGAGGCATAAATAAAAATTGCCTGTTTCTGGCGATTAATCGCCAGCGCTGTGTGTCCAAACAACATCCCAAAAATAATCCCCACAATTGTAAACGACAATACAAACAAAATTTTTCCGCCGCCTGCAAATTCTTTACCGCCCACCAGCTGAACCAATGGTTCTGCTAAAATCATAATCCCAACCAGCATAGGCAGCAGTAAAAATAACATCATATCAACACTCAGTTGAAAATGCTTATAAAAATCATCCATATTTTTTTTGGCCCAGCTCGCGGTCATAAGGGGCATAAGAATCCCCATGATGATCGCTGCAATTTGCACCACAATATCCAAAATACGATAAGAAGCGCCATACAGACTGATGCTCGCGTTATCCGCGTAAAACGGCAAAATTATTCTATCGCCCTGCAAATATATGGCATTAAACATAATTGTTACCGCGGTTGGCCACATCGTATTAAAAATAAGTTTGGAATGCGTGGTATGAATTTTCCATTGAATATTTTTATGGTGAATAAGAAAATAAAAAATATACACACTCGAAGCTAGTGAGATACTTGCCATCACAAACAAAAAAACCGAAGAGGTGTAGTGGCTCAAGAATATTCCAGCAATAAGTACGATGCGCCCCAATAATTCTCCGATGACCGATACCTTGGTGGTAAGGTTGGCTTGATGGTAGCCAATAAAAACCTGATTCAGCGTCTGAAAAAAGAAAGAAAACGAGGCCGCCAAAACCCCGAGTTTTACCATTCCCGAGTACGGCAGAAAAAAGACAATTACGCTCGTGCCACCATAAAACACCAATGCCGAGATAAACCGCCATGTAAACAGCGTATTAAAAATACCCACCTTATCTTCTTGATGTGAGAGTAGGTACGAAGTCGTCAGTGTAAAACCAAAATCACTAAAAATACCCACAAACTGCAAAATTGCATTCACCGTTACATACCAACCAAATTGTTCTATCCCCAAATACCGCGCCATCATTGATACCGCCAAAAACCCGAGCACTGTGCTCAAAATTTTTCCACCAATCTGAATAGTTGTGTTATGAGCGATTTTTTGATTGAGCGACATAATTGAGAAGAGTCATAAAATATGCTATGCTCAATTATATGCTAAATTCCTTCAAAAAACTATACATCATACTTATCATCAGTTTATTTACCACTCTTTTTTCATCCTCAGTGCTGCGTGCGGCCTCCGACGAAACTGCTCATAATATTTACCCAAATCAAGCTCGTATTCAGTTTATTTCAGCTCGTAAAATTACTGCACTGCCGGGTGAATCAATTTCTTTTCATGCCCGGCTCATCAATATGGGTACGGCTGCTTGGGAAAATTCTGCCTGGGCAGAACAAACGCTTCGTTCATCGACTACAACTTTCTATAACCCGTCTTGGATCAGTTCATCTATTGTTGTGGAAAATAATTCTACAGTTGCGCCCAGCCAACCTCTCGACATAAATTTTACCCTGCTCGCGCCGGAAAATCCGGGAAATTATACGACCAATTTTTATCTTACTGTTGATGGTCAAGTCGTAAATGGTTCCAATTTACAAGTCCCGGTTACGGTAAAAAAGAGTGAAGATGGTGGTGCAGCAGTTTCGTCAAGAGTTCTTATTCCTGAACCAACTATTCGTGTAGCACTTTACAAAGCCACTTCTACTATTCAATTTGTTTCACCTGTTTTTTATAACTTAGAATCAAATAATAGTCTTCTTACTAAGGTCGCACCCAATCAGCTTGTTAAGCTTAGTTATGAGAAAGGGGTATATAAAGCTATTATTGATGATAAAACTCTGACCTCTACGACTTCTTTGCGTCTCACTCCGGAAGACGCTGCGAGTAGTTTTTTTACCCTCAAAAATTATACCCAAACCATTGCAGGCAGAAAAAATATCAATTTTAATTCCTATCGTGGTATTTTAGAATTAAACTACTCATCAAAATATACATCAGCTTATGTTATCAACGAGCTGCCGTTAGAAAAGTATGTGGCGGGTGTGGCTGAAGCCGGCAATGGCGTGCCGACCGAATTTATGAAAGCTCTCATTGTAGCAGAGCGTTCCTATGCGTACGACCGCATAAATTATGCCAAGCGCACCAAACAGCTGTTTGATGTCTTGTCGAACACGTCTGACCAGTTATACTTAGGTTATAACTCAGAAAACACCTTGCCCGAAGCCAAAGCCGCTGCTATTTCAACTATGGGTGAAATGGTTACGTATTTTGGTAATCCAGTTTCTACCCCCTATTTTGGCCGCTCGAGTGGTCAAACCAAAAATGCCAAAGATGTCTGGGGTGGAGCAGATCGGCCTTGGCTGCACAGCGTAGAAGCAGTTTACGACAAAGGCAAAACTCAGTGGGGGCATGGGGTGGGCATGAGCGCGCAAGAAGCCATGCAAAGAGCGCAAAAAGACAATTGGACGTATAGCCAAATTCTTAAGTATTATTATACTGGCGTTGAGGTAGAGAAGATTTTCTAATCAAAAAACCAATTCCACAAATGACCTGGATCAAGTCGCATCAGTATAAAAAGTGTAATAAACGAGACTAAAAACAAACATCCGCCGGCTATCCATACTTTTTTAGGATAAATTTTCTTACGTATCCCTAGAGTCGTTAGGATGAACCAAGCTGGTAAAAATATATACGATAGTATAAAACTAAACATAATAACTGCGCTCCAAAAACTTTCAAAACCTCCAGTATTGAGTTCTGTCCTGTAAATAATGGGTAATGTTTTTTGTCTTATGTAAATTTTTAAAACTAAGCCATAAAAACTTACAAGGGTTATGATTGGTAAAGAACTAATGCCGAAGTATACTTTTTTGGTAAAAATTTTCATATTTTTTAAATGTAACTTACTCAGAAAAAATATTTGTGGTTGGAACATCCGTTGCCGAGGTTGAGAAAGTTGATGGAAAATATGCGATACTAAATATCCCGCCAAATAAAAACAAAAAGCCGATAATCAAAGTAAAAATAAGCAAAATAATTTCTGAGCTAAGAGCTAAGGTAGGTGGTTGGTGAGCTAGAGTAATTTCATTCGCAATTTGCTTTGGATCGCCAAAGAGCGATTTTATTTTTTCTTCAATCTTCTCCTCGTTCAAACCCTGTATCTCCAGCTCACGCTTTTTTTCAGAGAGGTGCGAAGCTAGTTCTTTGTGAAAAAGATTTTTTTCTTGAGAGTTTAGTTTGCAAGCTTCAACCAGCTCGCTAATAAATTGTTCAAGGTTTTTATTCATATTAGCTAATCAAATTGCCAAACAATCCAGCCCAGGCTAAAGAAGAGGGTGGTTATGCCTACTACCAATAAAACTATGACAGCCGAAGATTGGTTTTTGAAACGTTTGGGTATAAATGGGTAGAGAATAATTGCTACCAAGAGCCAAATACCATAATTTATATAAAAATTTAACCACATGGAACTTGGTACGTGATCATTTCCCATGGGCGGAAAAGGAAATTCAAAAGTTGACAGCGGAAACCCGGATCGAGCGTGGGGAAGCGAATACACATGTTCATTACTCATTTCTTTGGGGTAAGAAATTGTGTGATATGAAACAAAAATTGAAAGACATTGCAAAATAATCGCCAAAGAAAAAATAACAATTATAATTTTTGCTCTGGTTTTTGGTTCAGGAAATTGAGTTTTAAAAAAATACAAAATACCGTATGTTAAAATAACAAGCGTCATTTGAAAACCCAAAAACCATAAAGAAAATAATTCTGTAAAAACTACAGGTGCGAAAAAAATCCAGGTTGCGAGTCCGCCAAATAATCCACCTATCAAATAATCAAAACCGCATGCAATTTTAAAACAATTGTGGCTCACAATCACGGCCGAAAGAATTGCAGAAGTAGTGAAGCTGACCAGAATGCCAGTTATTATTTTGTCTTTTAAAATTTTAGATTTTTCTACTATAGAGATTTGTTTACTGATAAATGTGATGTCGCCAAATGAGGTGCGAATGGCTGCTTGTATTTTTTCTTCGCTCAAGCCTTGAATTTGTAAATCTCGTCGCTGCTCTAAAAAATGCGATAACAGTTCTGTTCTTAATTCTTTTTGTGTTTTATTTCTTACCTCTGATTTTTTAACTATTTCCTGGATAAGTTCTTCGATGTAATCCATACGAAATCAATTTTAATAATTGAATTTTCCTTGTAGATACTGCATCCCAAAAAGTGAAATAAGTAGTCCACCTATCGTAAGAATCATTAAAAAATTCTGATTCATTTTTATTTTTTTCGGCAGAATGTATTGCAGAATAATTGCTCCCAAAAACCAAATAAAATAGTTAAGATAAAAATATCCCAAGCCGGTGTACAGATTTTCAGTGAGTGATTTACCTTGGGTGAGTGTCTCAGCCAGTGCTGGATAATCGAAAATTTTTAAGGGAAACCCGCCTTGAGCGATGGCATTAATAGGGTAAGGATTATTTCTTTTATAAGAAAACATAAGGCTGAGCCATTGTAGAATAAGTGCGACAGAAAAGACAAATTGTATCCAAGCAGTTTTTGCTAATTTATTTCTGAATATTTTTACGGCCGGTAAAAAATAATAACACGCTGCAGTGCTTATGCCCATAAAACATAAAAAAATCCAGCCAAAGAGAGTAAAAAATAACTCTACGATTCCAAAAATTGGACTCACCAAAAATACAAGGGTCAGGCTCATTTTTGAGCAATAGGACAGAGGATTTTCCCGAAAACAATCTATGAAACCATAGTTAGTCCCAGTTTGTACTCTACTCAAGAGTATTACAATAAAAATCCAAGTTATTAATCCAATGACAACTAATTTTTGAGTGCTAAAAGTCGAATGAACGCGCGCGAGTTCTTGACCAATCATTTCTTGGTTGCCGAACCGCTCTTCTATTATAGCCATAGTTTTATTCTCATTATGGCCCGCCAATTGGAGATCTTTCTGTTGCTGCGCTAAGTGCGACAGTAATTCTTTTTTAAGTTCGAGCTGTTTTTTCTTGTTTATATTTGTATTTTTTACTACAGCCTCGGCGATGGCTTCAATATCGCTTAGCATACTTAGCTTAAGCTATAAATTCGGTTAATCGCTTCTGAGAATACATTCCATTCTTGTTTTGCCTCTTTAAGAAGTTTGCGACCGCTTTTGGTAATCTGATAATATTTGCGATCTGGAGCACCGTTTTGGACCACCCACCGACTCGTTAGATAACCAAGTTTCTCAAGCTCATGCAGGGCTGGGTATAGACTCCCTTCGCCAAGCGCAATAATATCTTCACTTTGGTCGCGAATCGCTTTAACTATTTCGTAGCCATACATCTCATGCTTAGATAGGGCGGCGAGGAGTAAGTTTTTGGTTGAACCTTTAAGAAGTTCGGAAGTAAATTTCATAAAAAATTTTAATACATTAGATTACGATGTATATATACCTCGTATAAAAAGGTATGTCAAGTGAAAATAATCTTAATTATTTTTTTTATTAAAAAACACCCGGATGTTACCGGGTGTTTGAGAGGTTTTTAGATCGAGTGAGGCAGATGTCCTTTTTGGTCTTCGTTCGCCATGTCCATAATAATTGTGCGTAGGTGATTGGGATTGGGAACATTGTATAAAACAAATTTATCTGTTGCCCCGGCGCTCTGAATAAGGATGGTGCCATAATGAAAGATGGAAGGCAAAATGCCATTTACTTCTGAAGTTACGTCTTGAAGCTTGCATAAATCCATTTCCGAAACCGTTCGGGCAAACAAACTTTCTTGTTCAATATGAATCAGCCGGTCGTTAGTTATAATAAGTATATCCAGATAAAAATCAATAAAACAGGAGTAGAAAAAGAAACAGGTAAACAGATAATACGTGCTTATTACCATGGTTAGTATAAGCATTCCAGTAGCTTCAAGCGAAAAATTTGGAAAAAAATATTTTGCCATCGCGTAAAGTATTGGTGGAATGAAAATAAAACCCAATGTTAAAATTACATATGGTACGAATGTAAGATAATGGCGACGTCCTTGGTAAGCAATTTTTTCGTATGGTTTAGGCTCAAAAAGATTGTGCGACATGTGTTTTATGTTAATTAAGCAAATTTTGTGTTTGAATGTTTTCTCCGATGGTAAAACTTTCAGTCCAATTTACAGTGCTTAGACTTCCGAAAGTAAGAAATAGGTTAATAATAATTGCCACGATTGCCAAAGCTGTTACTAAAAAACTTGTAAAGCTAAATGCTTTAAAATGCAAAAGATGAGAAAAAGAAAGTAAAAATAAAATCGCGAATGCTCCTAAAATTATTAAGTAAGGAATCAAAAATAAATAAAGTGGAAAAGAGATCATATTTTAAAATAAAGTTGATGTATGATGTTTAAAGCCTAAATGTTGGTAAGCGGCAGGAGTGGCGCATCGTCCGCGTGGAGTTCTCTCCAGAAATCCCATTTGGATCAGAAAAGGTTCATAAATATTTTCAATAGTATCGGTTTCTTCAGCTATCGCGGCTGAAAGTGTGGAAAGTCCGGCTGGTCCGCCATTAAATTTCTCGATGAGAATGGTAAGTAGTCGTCGATCAATTTCATCGAGACCATACTTGTCGATCGAGAGCATTTTGAGCGCTTTTTCGGCGACTGTAGTTGAAATTACGGCATTATTTTCAATTTCTGCAACATCGCGAATGCGTTTAAGCAATCGGTTCGCGATACGCGGTGTGCGCCGGGCACGCGTAGAAATAAGCTCGCCTGCGTCACTATCCATGGTAACTTTTAAAATAGCAGCATTACGCTGAATGATTTGCAAGATATCGCTATCTTCGTAAAAATTGAGATGGTAAGTATGCCCAAATCGGTCGCGCATCGGGGAGGAAATCAAGCTTAGCTTGGTGGTCGCGCCAATGAGCGTAAATTTATTGAGCGGCATGCGGATGGTGCGAGCGCTTGGCCCTTTGCCGATAATAATATCGAGCGCATAATCTTCGAGCGCTGGGTAGAGCGCTTCTTCGATACTTTTATTCAGGCGATGAATTTCATCGATAAACAAAATCTCACCTTCTTCCAGGTTTGATAAAATCGCGGCCAGATCACCCACTTTCTCGAGCGCTGGCCCGGAGGTAACGCGTACGTTGGCATTCATTTCGCGACCAATAATGTGCGACAGTGTGGTTTTGCCAAGGCCGGGATTGCCATAGAGTAAAATATGTTCAAGCGGTTCCTTGCGCTTTTGGGCAGCAGTAATTGCTATGCCCAAGTTTTGCTTCAACTGCTCTTGGCCGATAAAATCCGCAAATTTTTGTGGGCGCAATGTTACTTCGAGGGCATTTTCCTGGGGAATGGAGCTTGGAATCACCAATCTTTCTTCGTCTAAGTTGTCTGCTTCGAAGGTTATCATATGTGCTTAGTGTATTATAAAACACCAAAATGGTCAAAGGAGATAAAACCAGTTTTTTCTCAATTGTCTTTTTTAGGAAATACGCAAAGCAATCTGATTTTTAACTAATTTTTGCACCATTTCATTGGTGAGAAAACATATTTAACAAAGGTTTATAAATATCTGTTTCGATTGGAATAAAGAATTTAGTGTAATCTGTTTTATTCGTAAATTTTACAAACTCTGCTCCGCGAATAAGACAGAGTGGCGTTTGTTCATTTCCTTCGCCCATTACGGCGACTGCCAGAACACTGAGAGCATCCACCACGTTTTTTTGGGTTATTTTTAAGTCACGTCCAAAAATATCCTGCTCGCCACGACAATCTTCCAGCGGTTCAAGACCATAAAACCCAGTGCTTATACCCATTACACCCCAGCGTAGCGGCGTTGTGTGGCTGTCGGTAATAATTACAGCCAAATTTTGCAGATTATATTTTTGTTTTAAGAAAAGACCTATTTCTCTCGCGAGTGCAAAACTGTCTTTCGGCCATAAAATATAGTAGCCATTACCATTACTTTCATCAATCCCGGAAGAGGGGATAAGAGTATGTTCTTTGAGAGTAAGGATGGCTCGTTGGTGAGGTACAAAAGCCCGATCGATATAATATTCAGCTTCGGCTTTGATGAGTTCGTCTTTGTTAATGGTTTGGTCTATCTTAATACAGCGGCCTTGGTGAATGGCGAGAATTTTTGAGGTAATACATACGACATCTTTTTCGTTCAGGGTAGGTAAGCATTGTTCTAAAATGGGATAGATATCATCTTGCGGAGGGAGAATGGGGCGAGTTTTAATGGGTAGACATTCAATATTCATAGAAAATTTGTGAGTTGTAAGATTGGTAAGTAAATTGTTCATACTTTTTGGTAGCAAAAAGTATGCAAAAACTATTGAGGTGAGAGAATTCGCTGCGCTCAGACAGTTCTCACCTCAAACCCCGATTGTTTTTAATTAGTTGAGATTGTGTTTGATTCCTTGCTTTTTAGAAGTTTAATTGCAAGGTAGCTGAGCGGGGTGTAGAGAAGGCCTAAGAGAACTTTGTAGAGCCACCAGGTGAGGATAAGGAAGAGGAGTGATTTCCATGGGTAAAGGCCGGCAAAAGCGATGAGCATGAAAATAACGGTATCGAGAAACTGGGACCAGAGATTGGAAAGATTGGAACGGATCCAGAAATGTTTTTCGCCCAATTTATTTTTGAGAAAAAAGAACGTAATAACATCTTGATATTCACCAATAATAAACGCGATGAGCGATGCGAGTGAAATACGAAGTGAAAGTCCGAATACAAGATTATATCCACTCTTAGCCCAAAGCCCAGCATGGGCCCAAGGCAAGATAAGAGACAAAAGCGAGTACAACATAAAAAGTGCGGTACTTATAAACCCCGCCAGCACAAACAAGCGTGCGATTTTTTTTCCGTACACTTCACCGATAACATCAGTCATAATAAACACAATCGGAAAAGAAAATACACCAACCGATATGTGAGAACCAAATAAAAACGGCATTATTTTAAGCCCGAGGGTGTTTGCGGCAAAAAGCGAGGTTATATAAATAGTAAGTGCAATACCGATTTTAAAGAAAGATTTTTCCGAAATTGAGATCATACGAATATAAAAATAAATAAAAAAACGCCCAAAGAGGCGATTGATAGTTACAAAAAATCGCCTCTATCAGCGAGATGTTCTTACGAAACTTGACCAAGTGCAGATACGGTTATTAAGAAGCATATTTGGTGTAATTTGGAAATTTAAGAATAAGATATTGGTAGTGAAATGTCAAATTTAGAGAACATTTCTCTGTAAAAAACAAAAACAGCCTTTATAAAAAGCTGTTTTTGAGTTTGGTCGAGGCGAGTGAGGCATCGACCGAGGGGCGGCTGACCTTAAGGCCGCAGTTCACTCGCCTGGTAGGCAAATGGCCCCATTGCGGGGCGAGGTAGGTCGAACTAGTTGGCGGAGGGGGTGGTGGACGGCG
>CAZQNF010000002.1:0-15403 GCA_964594675.1 uncultured Gammaproteobacteria bacterium
GAGTAGTATGAATGATGAGCAGAAAGCTTTTTGGCTAAAAATTTCGCAGTGGCTGCTGATTCCAGAGGGGCTATTTTTTCTGTCAGTTATTTTGTTTGATCCAACTAAGCATCCGGTCGTAGTACGTTTGCAAAATGTATCTCTGTCTTGCTCGCAAATTATTCATATGAATTTTTGCCAGCCAAAAACTTTGCTGGTATTTTTTCTTTTTATTATTTTTTTGGCACACGCCCTGGTCAGCGGAACATATTTGATGAACGAGCAAGAAATAGCTGAGGCCAATAAGAATGAATAGGGTTTTATAAATAGCAAGGCCCCACGTCGACGTATCGACGCAGGGCCGGGGCGGGCGCTGGTTAAGCCCGAAGATGTCATCTTATTAGACCTGTCACAGGTCCTCGGTTGGGTCTCTATCCCTTCTTCGACTTCTTCTTGGTTTTGCAGGGAGGCGGAGGGCAGTCCACCTCCACCAGGATCATGGTTGGGATGCACGTCGTCCCGTTGCAGACTTGAGAATTTCTCCAGACCTGGCACTTCGCGGAGGCCAAGGCGGGGGACAGGGCGAAGACGGCGGCGATGCCGAGCAGGAAATTCTTCATGATGGTCTCCTGGACCTGAGGGTTGGTTTGCGCGCTCCTAGCTCGCGGGTTTATCCGCGAATAAGCGAGCGACGACCTAAAAACCATAGCAGCTTTTTCGAAATTGGTCAAGGTAGATTGACGCATTTTGCAGCGTGGTATAAAAAAATTGTTTGCACAAAAAGCAGGTGTCTATAAAAATAGCCAGGCCCCACGCGAGCTGAGTCGCGCGGGGCCTGGGAGTGGTTCGGGTTTACCCTATTTGGAAGAAGGAGTATCTCCCGCGTTGCCTCCGCTCGTCATGTAAGTCCAGTTGTCGGGTTTCTTGGAACCCCCACCGCACCCGCTGGTCAGGGTCAGGGCGAAGAGAGCGGTGATGCTCAGCAAGAACTTCTTCATGGGCTTCTCCTTGTTGCGCTTTCAGCTCACGGACAAACCCGCGAATCAACGAGCGACAACGTAAAAACCATAACAGATTATTCAAAATTCTTCAATACTCCTTGGCATAGCTTAAATATTATTTTTTAGCGATTTAATCTAATTTTCTAAATATTTCTCATGAAAAAGTCTCAAAAAACCTTCCTCTCCCTTTTGGGAACAGTACTTTTATATATTGTTCTTCATTTTTTCTATACATCGCCAATGAATAATGCTCTTACCAATCAAAACCTATCGGTTTTAGAAACTTCTACGGTTGCAACTTCAATCTTGTCCACTTCTTCAACTCCTGAAGCTCATTCCTTTGTTTTAGTTGCCCGGGTAGTAGACGGCGATACCATCGAACTTGAGACTGGGGAAAAAGTTCGTTATATTGGGGTAAATACTCCCGAAACCGTAAGTCCAAAGAAGCTGGTTGAATGTTATGGTAAAGAGGCGAGTAATAAAAACAAAGAACTCGTAGCCGGCCAAAAAGTCCGGCTTATAAAAGATGTGTCGCAGACGGATCGTTATGGCCGGTTATTGCGTTATGTCTACTTGGAAGACGGAACCTTTATAAATCTCAAACTGGTACAAGAAGGTTACGCTTACGCCGACACCTTTCCGCCGGACGTAAAATATAGTAAGATTTTTGTAGCTGCCCAAAAACAGGCTCAGGCTCAAAAGCAAGGCTTGTGGGCAAAATGTAAATAATTTTAGGTATCATCTAAATGATATGTTTCTTAAAATAATGCGTGTAATTGGTATATTTATTTTTTCGTTGGTAGTTTTTAATTTTATTCTTGGGGTTATTTTTGTGCCGTATGATGGAGTTTTTCCCTCCGACCGCCCAGACAATTTTATAAGAGCTGTGAATGACTTTTTTGAGGTGGGGGTAGGAAATGGTATTTTAGTCGGGTTAATTATTGTGGTATCCACAGTGACTACCTATTTGGTTGAGAAATTTTTGGTTAAAGGGAATGATGATACCAAAGAAAAAACCATTACTCCAGTTAAGTTGAAATGAAATATAAATAATTTTTATGAAAATATATTTTGCCGGTTCCATTCGTGGCGGAAGAAATGATCAAGAAACATATTTCGCTATTATTAAAGAGTTGCAAAACTATGGTGAAGTCTTAACCGAGCATGTTGGAGCGGCGAGCTTGACCTCGTTTGGGGAAAATAATTTTTCCGAAGAGAACATTTATACTCGTGACATGAGTTGGTTGAGAGAAGCCGATGTGGTGGTAGCTGAGGTTTCAACGCCCAGTCTCGGAGTTGGCTATGAAATTGGTAAAGCCGAAGATATACAAAAACCAATCTTATGCTTATATCGTGAAACAGAAGGCAAAAGATGCTCGGCCATGCTAACCGGTAATAACTATCTTACTGTTGCTAAATATACGGATTTAGAAAACGCCAAAAAAATTATTGAAAAATTTTTAAAGAAATAAAAATAGGAGAAAAATATTTTACTGTTTATTATGGCCACGCTTATTTTTGATATCGAAACTATCGGCGAAGATTATAATAATCTGGATGAAACTACCCAGCACATGCTGACCCGCTGGATTAAAAAAGGTTCGCCTGGTGAGGAAGAATATGAAAAAGCTCTGGAAGACGTAAAAAACGGCTTGGGTTTTTCGCCACTTACAGGAGAAATTGCTGTCATCGGAGTCCTGGATGCGGATCGAGAAAAAGGCGTTATCTATTATCAAGCGCCAGCAGAAAGGTATCAGGATTTTGAAGAAAATGGCATTACCTTTAAACAGCGTACTGAAAAAGAAATGCTCGAACAATTTTGGCAGGGAGTTTTAAAATACGATGCCGTGGTAAGTTTTAACGGCCGCAGTTTTGATATTCCGTTTCTCATGATTCGTTCGGCTATTCACAAAATTAAAGCTACCAAAAATTTTCTCTCCAATCGTTATTTGGGTTCGCAGCGTCGTGGCGAAAAGCATATTGATCTGTGTGACCAGCTTAGTTTTTATGGCGCCATAATGAAACGACCGAGTTTGCACCTGGCGGCGCGGGCGTTTGGTATTAAAAGTCCCAAAGCGGATGGGGTGACAGGGGACGATGTCACCGGGCTTTTTAAAGACAAAAAATATTTAGATATTGCTCGGTACAACGTGGGAGATCTAGTCGCGACCAAGGAACTTTATAATTATTGGAAAGAATATTTGAATGTTTAAACAAAATTTTTTCTGTTTGCCGGTTTATTTTCGTGTATGTTTGTGGGGTTTGGGTGTGTAATCATGAACCGTGTCCGGTAGTATCAGTACCAAAGTTCCTTCTGAAATCTGGTTAAAAAGTTTGATCACGTCGTACGAATCCATCCGAATACATCCATGTGAGGCTGGGTTTCCCAGTTTTTTAATACTCGGAGTGCCGTGAATAGCAATGCCGCGTTCCGAAGAATCAAATTTGCCACCTTTATTAATACCTGGTTCTAACCCGTCCAGCGCCAATTTTCTCGTTATCATTCCGCGCACTCCTCGTGTACCAAATTCTTTGCCAATTTTTGCTCCTTCTCCGCGTTTATATCTGACTTTATGCATACCGATAGGTGTTTTGTTACTGTCTTTAGTAGCAATTCCGACACCTTTGCGAGAAGTAGAAACATCAAAAGACGCAATTTCTTTTCCATCTTTAAATACAGCTAAGCGTTGTTCATTGGGAATAACAATAATAGCCAATTCGCCTGGTTTAAGTCCAAATTGCGGGAATCGTTTTAAGCCTTCAATAATTTCTGGAGATAAATTTTCTTTTAACGAAAGAGGATTTTCTGTAGTCGGGGTTAGAGAAGGTTTGTCAGGTCCTTGAATATTTTTAGGAGGTAAAGTTTGATTGGGCGTTGCTTCAACAGAGCTTAAATCAAAAGTTTCCGCACGACTTATGGTCGGCGTACTAGAAAAAAGTGCTGTCGCAAATAAAAATTCTCTACGCATATATATTGCAATAACAGATTTTTATACCACAAAAGCGTGCGTTTGGCAAGAGTGTTGTTGAAGTTTTGGTCCCAAAATAGTTTCAATGTATAAAATTTATTTTTTGCACAAGATGTTTGTGTAAAAGCCATTTTTCAGGTATAATACTTGCACTTAAAACTTCCTTATGGAAAAAGTTTCTTCACCAATTATTCCTCCTAGTGCTAATCCACTTACAGCTATAAAACCTAATCCCGAGGTCAATTTTTTTGCAATGACCAACTACCGCAACCAAAATCGGCGGTTTGGTATTAAGCTCGATGATCGTCGCCGCCATATGTATGTGGTTGGAAAAAGTGGTATGGGCAAAACTACCATTTTAGAAAACATGGTCTTAAACGATATTTATGCCGGCCATGGCATTGGACTCGTTGATCCACACGGTGATTTTGCAGAAAAGATCATAGATTTTATTCCAGCCAACCGTATTAATGATGTTGTGTATTTTAACCCAACTGATCTAGATTATCCGATTGGTTTTAATATTCTTGAATCAGTAAATCCTAAGTATCGCCATCTGGTAACGTCTGGTCTTATGGGAGTATTTAAAAAAATCTGGCCGGATGTATGGAGTGCGCGCATGGAATATATTCTGAATAATACTATTTTAGCCTTGCTCGATTTTCCGGGTACTACCTTGTTGGGTATTAATCGCTTACTTTCCGATGCTGAATATCGGCGTAAGGTGGTGAATAATCTGAAAGATCCGGTCGTAAAGGCTTTTTGGCAGGTGGAGTTTGCTGGCTATAGTGATAAGTATAAACAAGAAGCCGTAGCGCCAATTCAAAACAAGATTGGTCAGTTTTTGTCGGCTTCGGTAATCCGCAATATCGTGGCTCAGGTTTCATCGCGGATCAATATCCGCGACATTATGGATACCAAGAAGATTTTTATTATGAATCTTTCGAAGGGTAAGATAGGTGAAGATAATTCGCGCTTGCTCGGTGGTATGCTCGTTACCAAAATCCAGCTTTCAGCCATGGAACGCGTGGATATTCCGGAACCAGAACGTAAAGACTTTCTGTTGTATGTAGATGAATTCCAGAATTTCGCGACCGAAAGTTTTGCGAATATTTTGTCCGAAGCTCGCAAATATCGTCTCGACCTCATTATGGCGCATCAATATATGCGCCAGCTCGATGAAAAAGTGCTCGATGCCGTTATCGGTAACGTTGGTACCATGGTAACTTTCCGCGTTGGTTCTGCTGATGCGGAGATTATTGCTAAAGAATTTGCTCCAACATTTTTGGAAGAAGATTTTCTCAATTTGCCTAAACATCAGATTTATTTAAAACTTCTTATCGATGGTGTAGCCTCCCGACCGTTTAGCGCCCTGACCTTGCCGCCAATCGGTTCATCCACTGCCAGCACCGAAAAAGTAGTAAGGGTTTCGCGCGAACGATACGCGGTGCATCGTGAAAAAATTGAAGATAAAATTGCCCGCTGGAGCGGTATGACTATGGATGAGGATAGTGAAAATGGTGGCGAAATGACATCGGATTTTTCTGATAGGGAAAAATCAGAACCACAATTGGCGGAAGAAATCACTATGGCGCGACCTGTTATACATCAACCTCAGGCAGTATTTATACCAAAACCAGAACAAAGACCGATGCCGATGCAACCGCCCAGAGAACAATCACAGCCTCAACAACCAGAATCTCGTCCACGCTTAGCAGCGACATCTGCTCCTGTACAACAGTCAGCGCCACGCAGTCGAGAGCAACAGGGTGAACAGCGACAACGACCGCGCTCCGATGAACGTCGGCGCGATGGACGAAGTGAAAATCGTCCTCGCTCAGATGGTAGTAACCGCGGTGGTGGTAACGGTCGTTCAAGGTCCACCGGATCATCTCAAACACCAAAAAATTCTACCAATTCTTCTACGCCTAGAAATACCAGCCCCAGTTCCTCACAAAATTCGTCTCAAGAAATGTTCAAAGATCTGGATTTAATGTCTGGGCAAGAAGTACTCTTGGTTGATCCAAAACAAACTGGCATTTCACTTCTTAGTCTTGCGCAAAACGAAACTCCAGTGCAGAGCAAAAAAAAGCCTGAGCGACAGCCGGCAAATTAGTTCAGATGTATTCTTAAAATTATGCGCTATTCACAATTATTTGGTAAAACTTCGAAAAATATTACTGCGGATGCGGAAAGTCGCAACGCAGAACTCCTAACTCAAGGTGGATTTATTTCTAAACAAATGGCTGGTGTATACAATTATTTACCTTTAGGTTTGCGAGTTTTAACCAAGATTCAAAATATTATTCGAGAAGAACTTGATAGAGTAGGGGCACAAGAGATTTTGATGCCAGCTTTAACACAGGAAGAGAGTTATGTTACGACTGGCCGAAATACGATGGATGTTCTTTTTCATACGCTCGGACAAGGTGAATCAAAACTAGTTCTTAACCCAACTCATGAAGAAATTGTTACACCTTTAGTTAAAAGCCATACTTTCTCTTATAGGGATTTACCCTTGGCGGTTTATCAAATACAAAATAAATTCCGTAATGAACCACGTGCGAAATCTGGACTTTTGCGGGGGCGAGAGTTCAATATGAAGGATTTGTATTCCTTTCACACTATTGAGTCAGAATCAAAAAGTAGTTTAGAGAATTACTACGAAGAAATGAAAGATGTCTATTTTAAAATTTATGAAAGACTGGGTTTTGGCGACAGAGTTGTTTTGACCTACGCTTCTGGCGGTGATTTTTCAGATTTTTCCCATGAATTTCAAGCAATCTCTCCAATTGGAGAAGACACGATTTTCCTTTGTGAAAAATGTGGAAATGCTACCAATAAAGAAATAATTGCTAATTCCCACCTATGTTTAAGCGGGTGTGGTAATTTGGTAGAAAATTTTAAGGAAGTAAGAGCTGTAGAAGTAGGAAATATTTTTAAGCTTTACGCCCGTTTTAGTGATGCTTTTGCCTTTACTTATAACGATAAAGATGGAAAAGAACAAAAAGTACAGATGGGTTGTTACGGCATTGGGCCTTCAAGAATTATGGGAACTATTGTTGAGTTATTTAATGATCCTAAAGGTATTATTTGGCCGGAAAATATAGCTCCATTTCAAGTTCATTTAGTAAGTCTAAATTCAGAAGATCTGGAAATAAAACAAGCTGCTGAAGATTTGTATAATCAGCTCAAAGACAGCGGTATTGAAGTTATTATTGATGATAGATCAAATGTCTCACCGGGAGAAAAGTTTGCTGATGCAGATCTTATCGGAATTCCATACCGTCTTGTTGTTTCTAAAAAAACTTGGCAAAATAAAAATGTAGAAATGAAAAAAAGAAATAGTTCTAATTCTGAAGCAAAATTTGTTCCACAAGAAGATATTATCCAAACTTTAATAGATGAATTAAAAGTGAGAAAATAGAGGGTATGTACTCGTCCGAGCAAATCAACACTTTGCATCAATCACTCCAAAAGCTTTTTCCACTAACTCCCGTCATTCTCGGCGGGAGTTATTTATATAATGAGGCCGGTGAAGACAGTGATGTTGATTTTTATGTTTTGTGTACCTGGCGACAATTTTTTTCGTTCTTTCGTCAAAAAAAATATCTTAAAAAGCAAAAAGAAAGTATGAGTAATCTCAATTTTTCTGTTATGTTTGTACCAAAAATGTTTTTTACACATGGTTGGTATTTTGTTTACGGTCAAGATATAAACGGAAAAATGTACGCTTCAAAAAAAAATAATTCTGTCATTTTTCGCCAATCGTTAAAACTGAGTTATTTTTACTACATAAATTTTGTGGTTAGCGATCGAAAGCCAGTGTATCTTTTAAAAAAATCCGTCAAGCAAATCTTTGTCGCTTTAAGCGTTTTGTATGGTTCAAATCATCACCCCATTTTTTCTTCAGCAAAGCTTGGTGTTGCGCTTAAAAATAATCCTTTTTATCAATCTTTAAAAAAAGTTTTTGAACTTACAGAGGAATCAACAAATCGAGTTTCTGAAATTGATGGTGCGGAAAAGAAATTACTAGCTGCTTTGCAATTCGTTAGTCAAAATAGCAATCATTTTTTGCAATTTTCCCCGCTCAACTATCTTATATATAATATTTGGTTTTTGCTGCGTAAACAAACATTATTTCTATCAAAAAATCCTGATAAGTTTATAATCAAACAAATGCAGACAACGGTACAGGATAAAAAAATAGATATGTCTGTGTTTAAACAATTAAAAGAGCGGATCTTGCTCGTTTTTATTATTTAGAAATATTCTTAAAATAAGCCTTAAAACGTTGACGTTTGATAATTAATAACGTATTATAAACTAATAAAATTTATATGAAACAAATTACTGTTTATTCGTTACCAAACTGTCATTTTTGCCACCAGGCTAAAGATTTTTTAACCAGTCGAGGATTAGAATTTACCGATTATAATGTTGGTGAAGACCAATCTAAACTTCAGGAAATGTTTGATAAAACCGGACAAATGGGTGCGCCGGTTATTGATATTGAAGGGGATATTGTGGTTGGGTTTAACCGTGAACTTTTGGAGCAATTGCTCGCTGAAGTTTAATTATTTATTTTTTACATATGAAAATACGCGTACTTTTCTTCGTTGTTGGCTTAACTTTCATCGTAAGTGGCTGTGGCCAACAGACTACGAATTCAAATTCCGTTCAGAATGGAACAGTTGCGGATAATACAAATAATACCACTCAACCCATTGCTACGACCCAAGATTGTGGAATGGACGCAGCTTGTTTTGAGGCAAAATTTAAAGCCTGCCATAGCGCAAAAATCACTTATAATATTAACGAACAAATTACCCAAAGTTACGAAATTTTGGGGGTAAAAGACGGTCGTTGTGAGCTTAAAACCATGTTCCCGAAAAATATCTTACCCGATCTTATGAATAAAGAAGGGTATTGTTTGTACAATAACAAAGTTTCTTTCCCCGAAGCTTCACAAGAAATTATTGCCCTCGGCACCAATTTTGGTACATACTGTCATGGTCCGCTTTACGACGCGATTAAAGATATGGGTGCAGGGAGATAGTTTTGTATGAAAAAATTGCCTTTTCTTCTATTATTCCTAGTTATTATAAGTGCTGGCTGCGCTCAAAAGTCTGTTAAATCTAATGATGTTAAAGACTGTGGAACTAATGGCCAGTGCTTTAGTGAAGCTTTTCGTACCTGCGCTAAAGCTGCCATGACGGTAAGTCTAAATTCAGATGTGGTTCAAGCGTATGAAATTTTAGGTTTGCAAGCAGGGCGCTGCGCCATCAAGACCCAATATATCAAAAATGTTTCTCCAGACTTAACCGGTAAGGAGGGTGTTTGTCTGTATGATAATTCACTTTCTTACGAAGCTGCTACCTTGCAGTTGATTCAGGACAGTAGGATATCTGGGTATTGTTCCGGATCGCTCTACGACGCTATTAAAGAAATGACTCATCGTGAATAAATTTTATTATGAACAAAACTATTGTATTTGATATTGAAACCCAAAATACCTTTGCCGACGTCGATAATGATTTTAAGAAACTGCGTGTTTCGGTCGTTTCGATTTATAAATATGAAACCGACAGCTATCACAGTTTCCTTGAATCAGAACTCTTCCAGCTCTGGCCGATTTTTGAACACGCGAACTTGCTGATTGGTTACAACAGTGAGCATTTTGATTTGCCGGTGTTAAATAATTATTATTTGGGCGACCTGAGTCAATTTCCGCATCTCGATCTACTCAAAAAGATCAAAGAAAGCCTCGGAATTCGTCTTAAACTCGATGATGTCGCGCAAGCTACTCTTGATAATGTCAAGAAAAGTGCTGAAGGTTTGCAGGCTATCCGCTGGTGGAAAGAGGGTAAAATTGATGAGATTAAAACGTATTGCGAGCAGGATGTGCGTGTTACGAAAGAAGTGTATGAATTCGGTAAAAACAACAAACAGCTTTTTTATAAATCTTTAACCAATGAAGTATTACCTTTTGCGGTTGATTTTTCTTCTGGGCAAAATGTTGGCCAGGCGAGCCAAAAGAGTATTAATCTAACACTGCCTTTTTAGTTTGTTTATCGGTTCGCGTATGCTTCTTAAGCCCAAAAAAGTTCGCCAAGTCTATCTTGACCACGCGGCCGCAACACCGCTCGCGCCGGAAGTATTTTTGGTCATGAAGCCGTACCTTACGAAGCATTTTGGAAATCCCTCATCTTTGCATGCTCCCGGAGAAACTGCACGACGAGCGATAGAAGAGGCCCGATCAAAAATCGCAAATTTTTTTAAGACGCAGCCGCGCCATATTTATTTTACCAGTGGCGGAACCGAAGCAAATAATTTGGCGATTTTGGGCGTAGCACAGGCGAATGAAAAATCTGGCAAACATATTATTACCCTCGCGACCGAACACGAATCAGTTTTAGCGCCACTTAAATATTTACAGACAAGGGGCTGGAAAATTACGTTCCTTAAAGTTGATGCAACAGGCAAAATATCAGCCGATGAAGTTATAAAAGCAATTAAAAAAGATACGGTGCTTATTTCCATTATGTACGCGCATAATGAAATTGGTATTATTCAACCCATTGCTGAAATTGGCCGTAAATTGTTGCGTTATCGTAAAGATCATAATACGAATTATCCCTATTTTCACTCTGACGCCTGCCAGGCCACCAATTATTTACCGCTCGACATAGAAAAACTTCATACGGATCTCGTAACCATCAACAGCAGTAAAATCTATGGCCCGCGCGGCGCTGGAGCGCTTTATATAAGAAACGGAGTAAAAATTCAGCCCATTATCTGGGGCGGGGGACAGGAGAAAAATCTTCGCTCAGGTACTGAGAATACGGCTGGAATTGTGGGTTTTGGGAAAGCCATCGAACTCATCGAAAAAAATAAAACAAAATCTGCGCAAAAGATTTTGGTCTTAAGTAAATATTTTTGGAGTGAAATTAAGAAAAATATACCAGAAGCTACTTTAAACGGACCAATATTTGGGGAAGAACGGTTGGTGAATAATTTGAATATTACTTTTCCGGGTGTTGAAGCCGAAACTTTACTGCTTTACCTGAGTGAGTATGGAATTTTTTGCTCCACTGGCTCGGCTTGCTCACTACAAGGCGAGTCGACCAACCATGTTTTGGTGGAAATTGGCCTGCCAAATAACTTGGTAACTTCCACGCTTCGTTTTACGCTCGGACGCTCGACTACGAAAAGCGATCTGGCCTATACGGTAAAATGGCTGAGTTATTTGGTGAAAATTTTATCTTCATTGCCTCGTTAAATATATGCTTGGAACTCTCTCACTCGTCGCGACCCCAATTGGAAATTTGGATGATATTACACTGCGGGCTCTCGAAACCCTAAAAAATGCGGATATGATTTTGTGCGAGGACACGCGCGTGAGCGGCCAAATGCTGAAGCATTTTCAGATTTCTAAACCTTTGCAAAGCTATCATCACCATAGCGACGATCGCAAAATGAAAGAAATTGTCGAATTCCTGATAAATGGCAAAAACTTAGCGCTCATTACCGATGCTGGTACGCCAGGTATTAGTGATCCGGGAAATTTGTTAGTGGAATATGTGGTCCGTAAACTCCCGGAAGTTACAATTATCCCTATTCCCGGTGCCTCAGCGGTCATTGCAGCATTGTCTGTCAGTGGTTTTGCCACGGATAAATTCCTTTTTTTGGGTTTTCCGCCCCATAAAAATAAGCGCTTAAAGTTCTTTGAAACGGTTGCGCAAAGTACGTATACTGTAGTATTCTATGAATCAAACCACCGCATCAAAAAATGCCTGCTCGATTTGGAGCGAGCACTAGATCCGAACCAGGAAATCATGATCGGGCGTGAGCTCACCAAGAAATTTGAAACCATTTACCGGGGCAATATTCAAGCTATTAAGGCTACAATGAAAGAAGAAAAGGGGGAGTTTGTGGTAGTTATTCAATCTCATTAAACTATGCTTATGGACAGTACTGATTATCGTCAGGAACCGGTACATGTTTTTAAGGAGGGAAAAGGAAGGCAGCTCGGCTATGAGCAGGCATTTTATAGTTTTTTAAAAAGTAATCCGGAAAAAGTGAAAATTGCTTTAGCAAGTATTGCGGCAGTTGGCCAGGGTATTGAAAGAGTAAGACTTGCTCTTGCTGAACATGCGGGGCAAACAGGCAATCAGCGTGATATTTTTTTAGCGGTTTTAGATGATCCGGCTTATAATGAAGTTAAAATGATGGAAAAAGAAGGGGTGGGTGTTTATGCCCTGCAAACAAATGGGGGGTCTCAAGCTTATCGTATTGAAGTGGAAGTGAAGGAAGATGGGGTATTTACAACAAAAAAATATTTTTTGAAAATACCTAATGTGACAAGAAATGTGGCGGTGCGTGGTTTTAATGAATTTAAATCATTGGTTAAATTAGATTCTGAAGTTAAAGCTAAGCTGTTCGCTATTGAAGGAGTAAGAATAGTAGAACCGTTATTAGGATATACGGGTGGCAAAAATAAAGACAAAAATTTCTTTATCACACCTTTTATTGAAGGGGTTGAGGATTTATCAGAGTATACAGAAGAGTGGGGTGAAAAGTATGATTCAAAGCTGGCGGAAAAAGCAGGAGCTATTAGAAAAATACTTTTTGAGGCCGGTGCGGTTGACGGAGGTCTGGATGCTTCTTTAAATTTACTTTACAAACCAGAAACCGGAGAAATTTTTGTAATTGATGTGTCAAATGATTTAATTTCTGAAGAAAAGCGATTAGAAACAAAAAAAATAGAAACTAGTGCGGGTTTTAAGTTGGAGTAGTATTTTATGAACAAGGAAGAACATTTTATCGGAAAAGTTACTTTAAAAGCTCTTATTACCCAAAACGGCAAAGTGCTTATTACTCGTGATGCCCGTGACCCAGACATTTGGGAATTGCCGGGCGGCCGCATGAATGTAGGTGAAACTCTGGAACAGGGTTTAAAGCGAGAAATAAAAGAAGAACTGGGTGTAGAAATTGTGCCGCAAAAAATAATTTTTACAGAACCTTTTAAACAGACAAGTACTGGTGAGTCAACTTTGCTTATAGCGTATGAAGTGCAGTTAGATAAAAATACTGCTTTTGTTTTTAGTGACAAGGAAATAGCTGAAATAAAATGGATAAATGCCGATGAAATAAAAAATCAAAAAATATACGATGTCTGTTTGCATGCTCTGCAAGATTTTTTCCATAAAAAATCTCTCTAATTTATGAATAAAAATACCTTTTATCTTACCACTGCTATCGCTTATCCCAATGCTGAGCCACATATTGGTTTTGCTTTAGAAATCTTGTATGGCGACGTAATGGCTCGCTACCAGCGCCTTCTGGGCAAAGACGTATATTTTCTTACCGGCACCGACGAGCATGGCCAAAAAATGCTCAAAACCGCTAAAGAAAAAGGTAAAAGTGTTGAAGTTTTTGCTGATGAAATGTCAGCGCTTTTTCAAAATCTCGCAAGAGAGTGGAATATTTCTAATAATGATTTTATCCGCACCACCGAAGCTCGACATATTCAAGGTGCTCAAGCTTTTTGGAAAAAAGTAAGTGAAAATGGTGATATATATAAAAAAAGTTATTCTGGACTCTACTGCGTTGGTTGCGAAGCTTTTAAAACCGAGAAAGATTTGGTAAACGGACTTTGCCCAGATCACAACAAAGCTCCGGAAGAACTTACCGAGGAAAATTATTTTTTCAAGTTATCTCGTTACCAAGAACCACTTGAACTCTTGTTTGCATCTCGACCAGACTTTGTAGTGCCTCTTCATAAGTTTAATGAGATGAAAAATATTCTCAAAAGCGGTTTGGAAGATATTAGCATTTCACGTGTAAAAGAAAAATTACCATGGGGTATTCCGGTGCCGGGTGATGAAAACCAGGTAATGTATGTGTGGTTTGATGCACTCACTAATTATATTACCGCACTCGGCTTTGGTGCTGAAGACGAAAGTAAGTTTAAAAAATACTGGCCTGGCGTCAATATGGTTGGCAAAGAGATTAATCGTTTCCATTCACTTTTGTGGCCGGCTATGCTTATGGCCGCGGGTCTAGAACTCCCTCACCAGGTTGCTGTTCACGGTTGGATTACTGTTGATGGACAGAAAATGAGTAAAACCGTTGGTAATGTTATTAACCCAGTTGATTTGGTAAGGCAATATCCCCTTGAAGCCGTGCGCTATTTTCTAATGCGCGAAATTCCCTTCGATAATGATGGAGATTTTTCTCATACTAAATTTACCGATCGCTATACCAGTGATCTTGCGAATGGTCTTGGCAATCTGACGAACCGAATTTTAACCATGGTAGAAAAATATAGTGAAAGCCTCGTCCCAGACGTAAACGAAGTTAACCATGATTTTATTGATTTTTTAAAAGACAAAATTTGGCCAGCCTATACCGAAGCTATGAATCGCTGGCGGTTTGATCTCGCGCTCGAAACTGCTTTTAAATTTATTACTCACTGCGACCAAATAATTTCCGATAGTAAACCATGGGAAATGTATAAACTTGGTGATGTACAGAAAGTTCATAATCTGCTCTATCATTTGGCTGAGGCGCTGCGCCATATTGCGATTATGGTCTATCCAGTTATGCCGCAAACAGCCGAAAATATTATGAACCAATTGGGGCTTAGCTTTACTGAGGAAACCAAAAAACCACTCCCAGATTTGCAATCTTGGGTTGGTCTGACGGTTGGCACCAGAATAGAGAAGGCTGGTCAACTTTTTCCGCGTTTAATTTAGTTTTATTTTTAACTATACGTTATGTCTTTTGTAGATGTAATACTTATCGTCATTATTGGGGGTTTTGCGATCGCGGGTTATCGGGCCGGGTTTATTCATACCCTAGGATCGCTCGTTGGTACGGTGCTGGGTGTATATTTTGCCAGCCGCTACTACGAAACGTTTGCTGCTCTCATTATGAAATGGACTGGTTGGGAAGATAATTTTTCTCGAATCCTCACCTTTATAGTCGCTTTCTTTATTATAAATCGTTTGATTGGGCTGTTATTTTGGTTTCTCGACAGGACATTTGGACTGGTTACGCGCCTGCCGTTTATTCATAGTATTGATAGTATGCTTGGGCTCGTGTTTGGGCTATTAGAAGGCATGATCGTAATCGGAATTTCGGTCTATTTTATCAATAAATTTCCGGTTAAGGCTGATTTTATGAAAAGCGTGGCACAGTCGAATGTGGCTTTGTATTGCGTCCATTTTTCGAGTTTCCTGTGGCCGCTTCTGCCAAAAGAATTAGTAAATGTTGTGAATACTTTTTCTAAATATACTTTGCCGGGAAATTTTACCATTCCGGAGTTTAGTACTTCTACAGCTTCTTCAACCACTAAATAATTATTTTTTATGAACAATAAAGGACTTCTCGGTTTTGCTAGCATTTTATCTCTCGGCCTTATTATCGTGGCAAGTATTGGCGCTCATA
>CAZQNF010000002.1:15413-22910 GCA_964594675.1 uncultured Gammaproteobacteria bacterium
GGCGAACGACGCGGCCTTTGACGATCGAGCCTTCGCGGATGTTGGCGCCACCGGGCGCGCCGTCCAGCATCGCGGCGAAGTCGTTGCTTGAGCCTCCGGCTGTGTCCTTGTCCGTGTCAAAGCCAGTGAAAATACCATCAGCGTGACCGGTTCAGCTGACCAAATTATTACTTCCGATACCGTAAAATGGCAAAGTAATTTTTCCCGCTCAACGGGTCTTGATAATGTAAAAGAAGGTTACCCAGCCATGAAACAAGATTTAGAAGCAATAATGAAATATTTGAAAGAAAACGGTGTTAACGAGAAAGATATCACGCTCAATGCCGTGAATATTTCGTCAAATTACTCTGCAAATAACTACGGCCAGAGTGCGGTTACCGGGTATACATTAAATCAACAAATTACTGTTCAATCGAGTGATGTTGATAAAATAACCAAAGTTGCGCAAAATTCTGGGAATTTAATTAGCCAGGGAATTTTTTTTACTAGTAATGCGCCGGAATATTACTATAGTAAACTTAATGATATTAAACTCAATCTTTTAGCAAAAGCTACTCAAAATGCTAAGGTTCGTGCTGAAAGAATTGCAGAAAGTACGGGTGCCTCAGTAGGCCAAGTAAATTCCGCCAGCATGGGTGTGTTCCAAATTACCCCGGTAAATTCGACCGATCTCTCCGATTATGGTTCGTATGATACGACCTCAATTGATAAACGCGTGATGGCCGTGGTAAAAACTTCATTTTTAGTAAAATAAATTTATGACCAACAATAAAAAAGGTGTGCTCGCTCTCCTTATGCCATTAATAGTAATGGTTGTGGTAATTATCTTATATACTATTAACCGTGCTTTTATTTCTCATTTTGAGGTTATTTCTCCCGCTGCAATGGAAAGTTCTACGGGGTTGGCGAGTGCTTCACCGGCCGTAACGTACGGCAGAATTATTAGCGCAATATTAAGTCTCGTTGGGACATTAAATATATTGTGTATCCCTGTTTACTTGGGTCTAGCTATTTATTTCTTTACAAGAAAAGAAATAAGTTTAGCTCAGCCTCCTCAACAATAAAATTTCAGTAAAATAATAATTTATGCTCATCGATACTCATGCGCACGTTCATTTTAGTGCCTTTAAAACTGACGCCGACGAAGTAATAAAAAGAGCCTTGCAAAAAGAGGTGGGTATAAATTTGGTTGGTACACAACGTGATACGAGTAAAAACGGTGTTTTGATGGCCGAAAAGTATGATGGGGTGTATGCGAGTGTAGGCTTGCATCCGGTGCATTTGCATTCCCAGCATCTTGATGAAGAAGAATCGTCTTTCCAAACGCGCGAAGAAGATTTTGATTATGAGTATTACAAAGCTTTAGCCAAACATCCAAAAACTATCGCCATTGGGGAGTGTGGATTGGATTTATACAGAATTCCGGAAGGGTTAGATAAAAATGTGGTTCTCGCTAAACAACGTGAGGTTTTTATAGAACATTTTCGTTTGGCCCAAGATTGCGACTTGCCGCTCGCCATCCATGTTCGTGATGCCTATACAGAAATGCTTGATACTTTGCGATTAGAAATGCCAAAGTATAACTTGTCGCAGGTGAGAGGAGTAATCCATTGCTATATTAGTAACTGGACTAATGCTCAAGAATTTTTAAACCTAGGATTTTATTTGGGTTTTACTGGCATTATTACCTTTCCGCCCAGAAAAAGTGATCCACAGGCTCAAGCCGATTTGCTAGAAGCGGTGAAGAATTGCCCGCTTGACCGAATAGTTCTTGAAACTGATTCACCGTATCTAGCGCCGTTATTGTACCGAGGCAAACGCGCTGAGCCGTGGATGGTAGAGGAGGTTGCGAAAAAAATTGCACAAATAAAAAATATAAGTTTTATGGAAGTGAAAGAAGTAACGACGAAAAATGCGAAAAAGCTTTTTAAAATTTAAAAAATATATGACCAGCCTAGGAGGTTCGTTATCTATTAAATTTAGCCAAGAGAAAAAAGTTTATTGGTGAAGAATGCTTGAAGTAATAGAATAAGCCGTGGAAATAAGCTGGCGAAAATATTACTTACGAATGGTTTACTTTTCCTGAGGGGCATGATGTCACAGTGGAGGTTTTTGAGCGAAAAATTGGAAATCTCTTTTTAAAAGAATTTTTTTAGGATTCTGTTTGTTTACTTTCGATTCATAAAGCTTTCTTAAGACTGATATTAAATTGAGGTATTAGGATGCTGCGTTTACTCGTTAGAATGTTATATTTATAAGTATTTTGTCATAGTCGAAAATGTACTTTTTGGAGTATCTAAAAAGCGCTGATGTGTTACATAATTTGTAAAATTTTTTTAAAAAAATAGTCAGGTCAGTTATAGGACGTGTTAGCTATTGTGAGTTTTTAAGCTTTGGGTTAGTATTAAATACTATTATTTCTAAAATTTAAAATTATGTTGTCGTTTGAAGTGCCGCCGTTTATCCAGGGCATGGACCTTAATCGCATGTTTTTTCAGCAAGTTGTTAAGCCACTTATCGATAAAAATTTCTCTGGTTTATGCTACTCGGCCGGAATGGTGGGCGAGGGATCGGATGTTATGCGGTTTGATACGCCGACTTCAATCGATCATAATTGGGGTCCGCATGTAAGAATTTTTTTATCAGAGAAAGATTTTGCCAAAAAAGATGAAATTCATGAAATGTTAGCTCGTGAATTGCCCTATGAGTTTATGGGTTTTCCAACTAATTTTACTAAACCTAATGAAAGTTCGTATTTAGTACAACAAATGAAGCGGATCAAAAAAGGTCCGGTTAATCACATGGTCCAGTTTTACACCATAAAATCTTTTTTTGAGCATTATTTAGGCACTGATCCATATAAAGAATTAACGGCTGAAGACTGGCTGGTATTTCCCCAACAGGCTCTTGTTGAAGTTACTGGCGGAGAAGTATTTTATGATGGTTTAAACGAGTTTAATGCCATTCGTGACAAGTTTAAATATTACCCCGACGAAGTGTGGAAGTATATGTATCTTATTCAATGGGATAAAATTGCCAATGAGGAATCGTTTATGGGGCGCAGTGGCGAAGTAGGTGATGAATTAGGTTCAAATATTATAGCTACAAGTATTGTAAATAATATAATGAAACTTGGTTTTTTGATGGAAAAAGTTTATACGCCATATATAAAATGGTTTGGAACTGGATTTTCGCGTTTAAAATGTGCGGCTGAGCTTACTCATATTTTAATGAGCGTGGTACAAAGCAGGTCTTGGAATGAGCGTGAAGAATTTTTGGGTCAGGCTTACGAAATTATTGCACGCATGCATAATGATTTAAAAATCACTAAACCTATTTCGACCGAGACTTCAAATTTTAATGGTCGACCGTATAAAGTTATTCACGCCCATGATGTGTATGGAAAAATAGAAGAAACTATCACTGATCCTTTCTTTAAAAATATGAAATATAAAATTGGATCTATTGATCAATTTATTGCCCATACCCGTATTAATCATATGAATTATGCTTATTTAGAGTTTAAAAAAGTGATTAAGTAAATCCTGTTTTATCTCGTGTATGTTTCATCCTGAAATACTTGAGCAGATAAAAAAAGAAAAATTTAAGGATGGTTTTTTATATCCTTTTTATGGTAAATATTCAATTGCGGAATTAGTACCAAGTATACGGTCTTTATTTGGCTTAAGCGTAAATCGTCCAACATTTCCTGAAGAGTTTTTTGCAAATGTTCCAAGAAAAAATAAAAGTATCATTACTTTTATATTAGATGGTTTTGGTTACAGTCATTTTGAGAGATATTATAAAAGTTTGCCTTTTTTTGATAGGTTGCAAAAATATGGTGAGGTGTTTCCGATTACTTCGGTATTTCCTTCTACGACTCCAGCTGCGCTTACCACCATTCATACTGGTCTTACTCCTCAAGAGCATGGACTACCGGAATGGACGGTATTTTTTGAAGAGTTTGATGCAATTATTGAACCAATAATGTTTCGTAGACAAAAGACTGTAGACAGAGATGGGCTAATGAAAGATGGTGCAAACCCAAAAATATTGTTTGACGGAGAAGTCCTTTATGCACATTTAGCGCAGTCCAATATTCCGTCATATTATTTTATCTATGAAGATTACTACCCCAGTGCTTATTCAAGCATTACCACTCAGGGAAGTAATGTTGTAGCATTCCGTGATGGGGTTGATCTTATGGCGAAGCTTCGGACGACGTTGCGGCAGACACAAGGTGTAGGCTATTTTTTTGTATATTGGAGTTTTATTGATAGTGTCGGGCATACGTATGGACCCAATAGTGTGCAACATACTCATGCTCTTGGCCAACTTTCCCAATTATTTGAAAATGACTTTTTGCAAAAAGTAGATAAAAAATATGTTAAAGATACTTTGCTACTTTTAAGCGCTGATCATGGTCAGGCTTGTATTCGCGGAGAGGATATAATTTATTTGGGTCAATACGATTATTTAAATAAGAATTATTCCTTTACCAAAAGTCAGCAAAACATTCTTCCGACTGGTGCGCCTCATGATGTGTTTTTGTTTATTTATCCACCAAAATTAGAAGAAATTATACTGCTTTTAAAAAAAGATTTAGAAGGAAAGGCGGAAGTGTTGGCTACTGTAGAAGCTATTAAACGCGGATTGTTCGGAATAAGCGTTCCTTCTGAAAAATTCTTGAAAAGGGTGGGTAATCTTTTAATTTTACCTTATCCGGGTATTCATATTTGGTATGAACATTTTCCCCCAGAAACCTTTCAGCAACTAGGCACACATGGTGGACTTTCGGAAGAAGAAATGGTCGTTCCGTTTGCTATTGCCGAGCTTAAAAATCTTTTAAATTAGGTGGATCACTCACTGTGTGGTTTTTACGGCTTATAGAGATTTAGTTATACCGAACCTCGGTATAGTATATGTTTTAAATTTCTCTTGACTGTTAATAAAAAATTCAGTATAATAAGCCAATTCTTTTATGAATGATAAAAATATACAAAATAAGAATCGAGAGGTGTATATATTTGCGATGAAAATTGTGGGTGACTTTGGTGCAAGTATTGCTGTACCTGTTGTCATTTTAGTAATTTTAGGGGAATATCTGGATAAAAGATTTAACACGCAGCCTTGGTTTACTATTAGTGCTTTCGCGGTTTCAGCAATTATATCTGGTATAATAATCTATCGCAAATCCAAGCAATACGGAATTGAGTACCAAAAACTTACTACTAAGATCAAATAATTTCTATGTCGCAAATTCACATTCCGACCCTTGCCCCAGAAATTTTAGGTCACATCGGACCTCTCCCCATTACCAATACCATGGTAAATGCCTGGATTGCCCTTATTATTTTTTTAGTGCTGGGCTTAGTCGTCCGCAGAAGTGTTTTGCTTCGCCCTAAAAAATTGCAAAATACTATTGAATATTTTTTAGAAATTTTGCTTGGCTATTTTGACCAGGTTACGGGAGATCGAAAAAAGACTATCAGGTTTTTGCCTATAGTTGGTTCGATCTTCTTTTTTATTTTACTTTCCAATTGGTTGGGACTTTTACCGGGCACCGGTAGTATTTCTGTTGGCCATGAATTTTTGCTTCGCCCAGCCAATACTGATCTTAACCTTACTATTGCCATGGCGGTTGTGGCGGTAATTTCTTCGCATGTCTTTGGTTTTATGGCGCTCGGATTTTTTACGCATGCTAACAAATTTGTTCAACTCGGAACGCTTTGGAAAAGTTTGCGTAAAGGCCCGATTGCGATTTTTACCGCGATTGTTGAGTTGGCGGTTGGTCTCATCGAAATCGTAAGTGAAATGTCGAAAGTTCTGTCGCTGTCATTACGTTTATTTGGTAATATTTTCGCTGGCGAAGTGCTTATGAGTGTTATTATTAGTATTGTTTCTATCATGCTGCCAACGCCGTTTATGCTTTTAGAAGTTATGGTTGGTCTGATTCAGGCGGCAGTATTTAGTATTTTAACTTTAGTCTACTTAACTGTTGCGTCTTCCAAGCCTCATGGTGCCGAAGCTCATTAAAATAAAATATTTGTTTGTTAAAGAGTTTATTGGTTCGTTCGCACAAATAAACTTTTAACGAATAAACCTCTAAACGTTTTTATTCATTTGGTATGTTTTTTCGAGAAGTTTGCGAAGTAGGCAACGTCCTGCGTTTAAGCGCTTCGAAGACGAAAAATATATCAAGCAAGTCAAAAATGTATGTCACATGAAAATGTGCTCGCTATAATTAAAGGTCTTACCATGTGTATTGGTGGATTGGCTCCAGCTTTCGCGATTGGTAAAATCGTTTCTAAAGCTATGGAAGCTATCGGCCGCAATCCAGAAGCTGGATCTGGCATCTTCGTACCAATGCTTCTTGGCGCAGCTTTTGCTGAAGCGATCGCTATCTACGCGCTCGTAGTCGTGTTCACTTTAAACTAAAAAGTTTAGATTATTGGGTTTATTGCTAAACCCAATAGATTTGCACTATTTAATAGATGTATGACTAATTTTCATTTTATCGATCAGGCTTTTGCGGCCGAGGAACATGGCGAAGTGGTAGCTATGGAAACTCAAACCACTGAAGGTGGCGGGGTTTTGGCAAATCTCGGAATTGATGGTTCCATGTTTGCCGCCCAAATGATTAACTTTTTGTTTGTGGTTGCGGTAATTTGGTTTCTTATTTTAAAGCCGATTACCAAGAAAATGACCGAGCGCCAACGTATTATTGATGAGGGTTTAAATAACGCCGAAAAAATAAAAAATCAGTTAGTTCAAAGCGAAGCCGATTATAACACTCGTTTGGAAGAAGCTAAAGAAGCTGGTCGAAAAGTGATGGAAAAAGCCACTCAAGACGCTCAAATGGAAGCTGAAACTCTCAAAAATAAAAGCAAGGAAGAAATCCAGACACTGGTTGAACAAGCTAAAACTCGTATTCAGGCTGAAAAAGAAGAAATGGTTCAAGCTCTAAAGTCCGAAACCGCTAACATGGTCGTAGCAGCTCTCGAAAAAATATTAAGCCAGAAAATTGATACTACCACCGACAAAAAAATTATTGAAGACATGTTAAAGAAGATGCCGTATGAAAAGAACAATTAAAGCTTACGCCGAAGCTCTGTTTGAGCTAACGCAAAATGCGACACCGGAAATGATAAAGAAAATCATACAAGAATTTACTCGATTGCTGGCTCGTGATAACAAGCTTGGAAGCGCGAATAAAATCACGACGGAGTTTATAAAACTTTCAAAGAAAAAACTAGGTATTGTAGAACTTAACGTTACAACAGCGAGTGCTCTCACCGAAGAAGTAAAACAACAACTTACCAAGACATTCGGTGGCCAGGTAGAAATTCATGAACAGATTGATAAAAGCCTGATTGGTGGCATAATTGCTCAGACTAGCGATACCATTCTTGACGGAAGTATAAAAACTCAATTAAAAAGACTGAAAGCGAGTTTGTCGGTATAACAATCTGATCCAAACACTTTACACGCTTAACC
>CAZQNF010000003.1:0-20982 GCA_964594675.1 uncultured Gammaproteobacteria bacterium
TTCTATAGCAGCCAATTGAATTTCGTTGTTTCCAATAATTGGTAAAGTTACCTCAACAAGATTTTCTACACTTTCCGCAATAAGTACCTTTTCATCGTAGTGAAAAGCTGTTTCAACTGCATTATTAAGTTCTAAGTAGTTTTTAACCTTTGTTATTGCAATACTAGAACCCAAATGCACGGGTTTAACAAACAGAGGCCATTTTAACGTATCTATTTTTTGTTTCCATTTGTCTTGATGGCCTTCCCAATCGGTTTTGGTAAACCAAATATAAGGCACAACCGGAACACCTTCTGCGGCAATTACTTGTTTTGTGAGAACTTTATCCATAGCAACAGCTGAAGCAAATAAATCACACCCCACAAAAGGAACTTTCGCCATTCTCAAAAGTCCCATCAAACTCCCATCCTCACCAAAAGTTCCGTGCATTGAAGGAAAAACAACGTCAATTTTTGTTATCTTTGATCTGATACCAGGCCAAATAATTTTTAACCCATCATCAAATAACAGTTGAATTTTTTTTTGTTTTTTTAAGGTTATTTCAAAATCTCGTTCTTTAAAATACCTAAGATCATTCATTTTTTTGTCTGAATACCAGGATCCATCTTTGGCGATATAAATCGGACAAACATTAAATTGTCCGTCAGCAACGAGGGATCCAATTATGGGAGTGTGGGCAGTAATAATAGAAACATCATGTTCGGCACTACGTCCGCCAAAAATGACAGCGATGGTTTTTTTCATATTTTTTCTTATGTAATTATTGGTACTGATCTGGCCAATCATTTTGTAACAATACAACATCTCCTTTGACTGTAAGATGTGGTAGAGCTGAAAAAGCAGAAAGACCGTCATTAAACCAGAGTATTTCTCCTTTATAGCCAGCGTTTTTTAGACCCTGCTCTATAAAAGGGGTTACAGAATTTTTTATTAAAATAATCTTTTCAATTCCAGCTTGTGCAAGTCTCTGTCCAATTTGTTGATGTACCGATTCTGTTCTTGATCCGATTTCTACCAAACCCGGGGTGACATAAAATCTCCTGTGATTTTTTAATGATGCTAAAAAATCGATCACTGCGTTTACTCCGTCGGGATTTCCGTTATAACTATCATCCAAAGTGACAATGCCATTTATATCAATCTTAGGTTCAAGGCGATGATCAAATGCCTTTGTATTATTAAGCCCTCTCTCAATTTGGCTTGAGGAAAGCCCTAAATAAGTAGCTATAGCCGCCACAGCTACCAAAGGACCAACTTGATGTATTCCCAAAAGTTGAGAGCGCACTTCAATGGTAGCTCCTCCTTTGCTTAAAGTAAAGGAGGTTCCCTGAAGAGTGGTGTGTAAATTTTTAACGTTCCATGGTTCCATGCCTTGTTTGGTATAAATTTGGTGGTTTGAAAAAGCTTTTTGTCTGGCAAGTTTATTTTCACCATTAATATATACAGGATTTTTTTTTAGCCAATCAGCTAATTCAAAAATTGTATTGGCTGTGCGTTCTAAATTTTTGAATTTTTCTAAATGCGCTTCATTAATTCCGGTTATAATGCCTATTTGAGGATTTACTAATTGGCATAATTTTTTAATATCTCCTGGATAGTATTCTCCGAATTCAAACACTAAAATTTCTTCATCGCCTTTTAAATTTTTTACAAACTGGCTAATTCCTAGTGGGGTATTGTAACTATGTGGTGGAGCTGAAACTTTTTTTCCTTCGGATAAAACAGTCTTTAGAATTTCGCGCATAGTCGTTTTTCCAAAACTGCCGGCTATTGCTATTTTTACAGCATTATGAGATTGAAGTTTTTGTTTTGTTTGTCTAAGTATCAGATATTCAGCTGGCCATTGTATGAAAATTTTTATAAAAAGAAGTGGAATAAAAATTGCGTACGCAAGGAAGTTTGGTGCTACAAGTACTATAAGAAGGCATGCTAAATAATTTATAGGAGTGGCGTTGATCCAAAAAAACGAAAATGCTAACATGTATAATGTTCCAAGAATGAGCCAAGTAAATACAAGCAATAAAATGGCTTTAGGTGTTTTTATGAGCTGTTTGCGCTTTTCAACCTGTCTAAAATCTGAAGTTCGCCTGTACCAACTAAAATAATCGCTAATTTTATATTCGCTTGCTTGAAGCATGTAAATAAGAGATCTTGGATATTTTAAGCTATAACGAGATAATATTTTTTTTATCATAACAAAAATTTTCTCATTAATTGAGCGACTTGTTCCGGTTTTTCACGATGAATAAAGTGGCTAGCGCCAGTGATTATTTCTAAAATAGAATTTGGGATTAACTTAGCCAAAAGTTGTCCATCAACCAATGGTGTTTGTGTGTCGTTGCTACCCCAAATCAAGAGGGTGGGTTTTGTTATTGTATGTACCATGGGAGCAAGATCTTCTTCAATCACTTTCAAGTAAATCTGTTTTAGATCGCCGACTCCTAAGTAATCGCTTCCCACATGGGAATACATTCTTTTACGCAATTTCTCTCTCCAAAAAATTAAAGGTGGAATAAATGTGATTAATCCACCTACCTTTGCTATTGCTTTATAGCATGAATTACGCAATGTGTTTCTTTTAGTAACACCCGCAGCACCTATGAGTATGATTTTTTTAACCAAAAAGAGATTATGAATCTGACTCTTTAGTATAATTCGTCCACCAAAAGAGTGACCCACCATTGCATAAATTTGAATGTTTAATTTGAAAATGAATTCTTTTACAAATTTTATATATTCATCAAGGCCCCAGGCCGTTGGGGGAGTTTCACTTTCCCCAAAACCAGGTAGATCAATTCTAATTACCCTATACCTTATAGATAAAAGTGGTGTTATCCCGTCAAAGGTGTGAAGGTTATCTTTCCATCCGTGTAAAAAGAGTAGGACGGGTCCAGCTCCTTCATCTTGATATTCCGTGGCAATATTTTGAATAATTAACTTCATCTTAAAGCATTTTTACAATTTTTAGAAAAGATGTTGTTTTTTAAAGGTATTTTTCCGGATTAACCGGAATACCATTTAAACGAATTTCAAAATGCAGATGCGCGCCAGTCGTGAAAGGTCCAGCTCCCACCGTGCCCGGGGTCGCACCCGAGTAGCCAATGATGTCACCCTGGTTTACAAACTGATCGTCTTTTACGGAAATCTGGCTGAGATGGCCATAAACACTGGAGAGGTTACCAGTGTGGACAATAAGTACGTAGGCGTAGCAAGAAGACGTAGTACAGGTACGGGCCTTGGCCACATACCCACTCGCCGCGGCCCGAACCGCGGTGCCGTGGGCAGCGCGAATATCAACGGCGCTGTGTTCAAAAACATTTCTAAAAACATAGGTCGGATCATGAAACTGAGCGGTAACGTAATGACTGGGTACTGGCCAGGCAAACGCTACATTGCCAGACAGAGGAATTTTATCTTGCGCTTCGAGCTTCTTTTTAATCTGCGCTTCGTAGCTGCGCACTTCATTTTCGACCGATTGGTACTGTTTTTTTAAGCTCGCTAAGAGTGTTTGGTATTTTGCTTCAGAATTCTTTGTTTGTACTAATAAATTTTGTTTATTGCCAGATTGTTCGGAAAGGCTTTGTTGTTTTTGCAAAAGATCAGTCTGCAAAGCTTCGTATCTTTTTTTGGTTTGGTCGGCTTCATTTTTCTTGGCGAGCAAATCTTCTTTGGCGAGGCGCAAATTTTTGATGGAACGACCTAAATCAATATTGACACTTTCCAAATTCTTAAGCTCATCATAAAACTCGGCGAAGTTTTTATAAGTCAGCAGTACTTCCAAATAATTTTTTTGGTCCCCGGCATGGACTTGCTGGATAATACCGGTAATAATGGTTTTTTGTTTATCAATAACGGTTTGTTTTTCTTGAATGCTGAGAGTGAGGGCGGAAATTTGCAATTGTGTTTGTTCAATTTTGCTTTTGGTGAGAGCAATATCGTTTTGCAGCTGGGTAAGACGACTGTCCAGAATAGAAATCTGATTTTTGAGTGAAACAGCTTTGCTACGGTTGTCATCAATACTTTTTTGGTAGTTAGCCATCGTAGTTTCGAGTTCTTTTATCTTTTTTTGCTGCTCGGCGATTTTTTTATTGAGATCTTCGATTTCTTCTTTGGTTCCCCCACTTTCCGGAGCTGCCAAAACTGAAAAATTCCACCGTAGCGGAGTTGTAACGAGAGTTATAGTAAGGAAAAGCAATAATGCTACCTTGTGAGGTAAAAATTTTGACGACATGAGAATAGTATAGCATTTTTAGAAAAGTGGGAAAAGATGAAATAAAAATCTATGCTTTGTGAAAGATGTGTTTTTTAAAGAAATTTAGGCTAAAAATAAACAAAATTAACTTAATTACCTAAATTTTTCATAAAGTGGAAGCAGTCACCAGTCGCCACTTCCAGTCAGTGTCCACCCCCCAACCCCCAACTCCAACAAACAGCGACCTGCGCGTCGATCGCTGCTTCCGGCGGTGAGTAGTGTGGCAGATCGCCGTCTGCAGCCCCCCAGGATCTTCCCCTCCCACCCCCTGCCCCACGTCGGCCAGAGCCACGGCTCCCCGAAGACCTGCCCGAGCCTCCCCGGCTCGTCCGGCCGAGCGGTCGCTGATAACCCGGCTGGGCGTCCGTCAACGTCCAAATCCCGTAAGCATTTCTTGTGTTAAGAAATACTAACGAGAAAAAACATCCGTCATAATGCGGATGTTTTTTATTTTAACTAGATTTTTATTCTACCAAACTTATGGCCGTTCTTATCCTTTGCAGGGTTATTTCCTTCCCCAACACTTCCGCAATCTCAAACGGTCCAGGCGAATTCTCTTGGCCGGAGAGCGCAACTCGTAGCGGCCAGAGCACCATGCCATTCGTATATCCGTTATTTTTTACCCATTCCACTACTTTTTCGGTTAAGCCAAGTTTTGTCCATTGGTTTGCATCAAACGTTTGCAAGAAACTAAAAATCTCGGGTAAAACTTTTTTTACTTCATCTTTTGAGCTTTTCTTCCAAACTAAAAATTCAACCGGATAGCTCAGATCATCTTCAGTAAGCAGGTACTCTATTTTATGCGCGAGCTCCAGGAGAGTAGTGCTGCGTCCACGTTCTAGGTCAATGGCTTGTTCCAGCTTGGTTGGTGCAACATTGGTATATTTTTCGTTTAAAAATAATTTTACTCGCTTAGAGAGTTCGTCTAGATCCATTTTTAAGAGGTATTGTTTGTTATACCAATCCAGTTTTTCGAGATTAAAAACCGCGCCAGATTTATTTACTTTTTCGAGACTAAACTCTTTTATAAGTTCCTCCAAACTAAAAATTTCCCGTTCATCGCCCGGATTCCAGCCCAGGAATGCGACAAAATTAATCAGCGCTTCGGGCAAATAGCCTTTCTTTTTATAGTCTAGGACAGCTACATCTCCCTGGCGTTTACTAAGTTTTGATCTGTCAGAATTAAGCAGGAGCGGCAAATGCGCAAATTTTGGGGCAGTCCAGCCAAACGCTCGGTAAAGCTCAATATGCTTCGGCGTGCTGCTAATCCACTCTTCACCACGAATAACATGGGTAATTTCCATACAATGGTCGTCTACCACGACGGCAAAATGATAAGTCGGATAACCATCGGATTTTATGAGCACTTGGTCATCAATCAGTTCATTTTTAAACCGTACTTCGCCGCGAATAAGATCATTGAAAACAGTTTCATCTGTATCAGGCATTTTTAAGCGTATTACATGAGGTTGCTTAGCTACTAACAAAGCATTTATTTCTGTTGTCGACAAACCCAGACAGTGGCGGTCATATTTGGTTGGTTGTTTATTCGACTGCTGTTCTTCACGCAAAGCACTCAGACGTTCGGATGTACAAAAGCAATAATAGGCTGAGCCGTTTTTTAAAAGTGTTTTGATGTATTCGGCGTATACGGCGAGTCTCTCCGATTGAATGTACGGACCTTTATCCCCTTCTTGGATAATAGTTTCTTGGCCTAGATCTAATTTAACGCCCTGATCGGGGATAATATTGGTCCAATATAACGACTGGAGCATAACTGAAATGGCATCGGCCACCAATCGTTCTCGATCTGTATCTTCGATACGAACCAAAAATTTTCCTTCGTGTTTTTTTGCGAATAAATAGGAATATAGACCACTACGGAGATTGCCGACGTGCAAATAACCGGTTGGGCTTGGGGCAATACGAGTACGGATCATAAAAATTCAATTTAAAATTCAAAAAACTTATTTTACAACATCTTCCACTTTATAGCCACATTCATTCTTCCCTTCCACAAACTGTGATAAGGAGTATTTTCGTACTCGTGGAGCTGGGAAAAATTTGAGGATCTTTTTATCTTGAGAAATTTTTTCGTAAGGCTGGTTTTCAAGATTCCACCCTAAATTTGCCTGACTTTCCTCGCTATTATTTTGAATAAATAAACAACTGGTGTCCGGATTTATATTCCCTGTTTCTCCGGGTGTGAGAATATACTTGCTTGTCCGCTCTTCAAGAGGGGTGGTGTTTGATTTAACGGTAATTATCGTTATTTTTTTAGCAGAATCGTTATATATAACGTAAGGGCTATGAAACAAACCAATAAAACCAGTGATAAATATATGGCTTAACGAAGCAATTGAAAGCAAAATAATGCCGCTTATTATAAGGATTATTGGTAACAGATAGGATTGAATGAAATTTGGCTTCATGTTGTTTAAAAAAATTATTGACTAAGATTTTGGTTAATGAATACTGGTTGTCACAATTATCACCAGACTGTTTAGTAAGTTTGTTAATTATAAGTCTCTACTATTCAAGGTCTCTAACAAAGTTTTTTTCTGTCTTAACTGCTCCAAAGCTTTTTTTATCCGGAAATCAACTGCCTGTCTAGTCATCTCAAAAACTTCACCTAACACCTCCCCAGTTACTCCTCCTTGAATATCAGATTGTGCCACTAGGTTTTTAAAACTTTTAGTTTTTAGGCAATTACTAATTTTTTTAATCTTCTTATCAAATTCATAAACATTCTGCACTGTAGTCGGGGTAACTCTACCTTTAGAGTGAAGATTTGTTAATACCTGATCAAAATGTTCCAATACTGATTGCAGTATTTTCTTACCCAAACCATAGTATAGTGCTATCAAAATTGCATTTGTTGGGTCCGGGAGACTGAGCAAAAGCTCGTTTATAATTTTTTTATCCTGCAATTCCTCCATATCTTGCAAAGGACGTAAGGGTACCTCCAAATCAGCTATTTCCGGTTCCAAAACAACCACTCCATCTTCGTCTATATGAGTTATTTCTTCCAAACTTAGCGCTCTATCAAGCGGTGTTCTCTTCAGTCGTTTTTGGGGAGTAATAAAAACACTTTGTAATCGTCGATAGCAAACTTGAAACAAAAAAGTTCTTATATGATTATCCGGCTGGTAACCGCCAAGAAAACTTGGACTTAAAAGATATATTAGCAATTCTTGATGCAGCTCTTCACGTAAAATCACAATTTGGCGGTGCTCAAAAAACCGAAACATTCGCTGTATAAATATACTGGTTACTTGCCGCAATAAAGGGTTTAATTTTTTTATTAAAATCGCATCAATGTTTTCGCCACCCTTTTCTAATTGTATTTTTTTCTGTAAAAAAAGATTGGTTAAGAAAGTATCATTTATTTCTGCGGTTTCAGTTCTTGGTTCTTTCACCGGATATCTTCTCTCGTAGTTTAAAGCCATACGTTTTAGATGCGCTAATAATACAAATATATAAATTTTACAGTAGCGTTCCAAATTCGTTTTATCCGTTTTGGTTGCTGATACAGCCGAAACAGCCATTCTAAACCTAATTTTCTCATCCATTTGGGCGCTCGCGGAATAACTCCCGAGATAAAATCAAATGCTCCACCAACACCCATGGCAATTTTTACGTTTGGTAACTTGTCTCTATTTTCAAAAATCCATTTTTCCTGTTTGCCCATGCCAAACGCCACAAAAAGAACATCTGCTTGAGCGTCGTTTATCTTTTTTATAATTTCGCTGTTGTCTTCCGAAAGAACATTTAACTTCCCGTCATTACCTTCGGTAATAACTGGACCTTTATCAAAACCTGCAATTTTAAGATTTGAAAATTCTGCTATTATATTTTGTATAAGTTTTCCTCCCACTTCATCGCTCCCTGACCCAAGAAAAAAGACACTTTTGCCGTTTTTTTCAGCAATTTTGGAGATAATTTTTAGCAGGTCTACTCCCGGTATTCGTTTAATTTTTCCTTTCGTGACGAGCTGAATTCCAAAACCATCACAAATATTTATATCTCCGGAATTTAATACTTCTGTAAAATAACTATCTTTTTGAGCTTTTACGAGCATTTCTGGGTTGGGGGTAAATATTGCGCGTAAAGTCGGTGAACGTAAAAATAAAAGTATTTTTTCATTTACCTCTGCAAAATTGATGTTGTCAATTCTTATTCCAAGCACAGAAACATTGCGCGGACTCATAGAAAGGCGGAATTTTAAAGGAGGGTATATTGAATTAAAAGCTAAAACACCTTTAATGTAAACAAAATTTCAAAAATAGGATACATCTTTATGGAGGCTATACTAACACCTATTTGACAAAATGAGAAGAGATATTTATAATAAAATTATCACTCTATACCAATGAGTGATAAATACTAACATTTTATATGAATTTACAAAATTTTACCCATAAATCACAAGAAATCTTGCAAGAAGCGGCCAAAATCGCCTACGAAAACGGCCAGAGTGCTGTGGAACCGCCACATATTTTTATGGCTTTTTTACGCGACAGCGAAAATATTATTATATCCGTCTTACAAAAACTCGGTGCCCCCATTCCCCTCTTAACCAATGAAGTCCAACAATTTATTCATCAATTACCCAAGCAAGCCAGTCAAAATTCCAATACTGGACAAATTACCCTTACCCCAGGAACGCTCGGAGTTTTGCAAATCGCTGAAAATGAAGCCAAAAAAATGGGCGATGAATTTATTAGTGTTGAACACCTGCTATTGGCCTTTTTGACTGGTACCAACCCCATTAGCCAATTTTTGACACAACAAGGAATTAACTACGAACAAGTTTTAAAGACGCTCGTTAGTATTCGAGGTAGTCAACGGGTTGATTCGCCAGAGCCGGAAAGTAAGTATAACGCCTTGCAAAAATATGGCAAAAATTTAACTGATCTCGCTCGTAAAGAGAAGATTGATCCGGTCATTGGCCGCGATGATGAGATCCGCCGTGTTATGCAAATTTTATCGCGCCGCACCAAAAATAACCCTGTACTCATTGGTGAACCAGGGACCGGTAAAACCGCAGTCGTGGAAGGCTTGGCGCAGCGAATAGTAAATGGCGACGTACCGGAATCACTTAAAAATAAAGATATTATTGCGCTTGATATTGGTTCGCTCCTGGCGGGCGCAAAATTTCGCGGTGAATTTGAAGATCGTCTAAAAGCAGTGTTAAAAGAAATCCATGCAGCGGCCGGAAAAATAATTTTGTTTATCGATGAACTCCATACTATCGTCGGCGCCGGTAGCTCCGAAGGATCAGTTGACGCCAGTAACATGCTAAAACCTGCTCTCGCCCGCGGTGAACTGCATACCATTGGCGCAACTACACTTAAAGAATACCAAAAGTACATTGAGAAAGATGCGGCTCTAGAACGTCGGTTCCAGCCGGTGATGGTGAATGAACCAAGCGAAGACGACACGATTGCCATTTTACGCGGCATTAAAGAAAAATACGAAGTTCATCACGGTGTACGTATTACGGACGGAGCCATTGTGTCAGCGGTAAAACTCTCGGAGCGCTACATTACCGATCGTTTTTTGCCAGACAAAGCCATTGACCTCATCGATGAAGCGGCTTCCACCCTTCGCCTTGAGATGGATTCGATGCCCGAAGAACTGGATCGTTTGAAGCGCGCCAGTATGAAGCTTGAGATTGAAAAACGAGCTTTACACTCCGAACAAGATGCCGAGGCCCAGGAACGACTTCATAAAATAGAAAAAGAGTTAGCCGAAACGAATGAAAAAATGCATGGTCTTGAAGCCAAATGGAAAAACGAGAAAGAAATTATCACTCGTTTACAAGAACACAAAAAGAAAATTGATTCCTTAAAACAGCAAGCTGACATGGAAGAACGACGCGGTAACTTGCAGCAAGTAGCGGAAATTCGCTACGGCCAAATTCCGGGTTTTGAAAAATCTATCCAGTCTGACGAAAAAAAACTGTCCGAACTGCAACAAAACCGTGGACTCCTCAAGGAAGAAGTAACTGAAGAAGATATCGCTAATGTGGTCGCGCGCTGGACTTCTATTCCAGTCAACAAAATGTTGCAGAGCGAACTCAGTAAACTAGCGAATATCGAATCTGTTCTGCAAAATCGCGTGATTGGCCAGGAAGAAGCCGTCCAGGCCGTTGCTAACGCTATTCGCCGATCCCGCGCCGGAATCTCCGAAAAAAATCGCCCGATCGGGTCGTTTATCTTTATGGGTCCGACCGGTGTCGGAAAAACTGAGCTTGCCAAAGCCCTAGCCGAATTTATGTTTGATACGCCGGACGCGCTCGTTCGCCTGGATATGAGTGAGTACATGGAAAAACATAGTGTTTCAAGAATTATCGGCTCTCCACCCGGCTATGTTGGTCATGACGAAGGTGGGCAACTCACGGAAATTGTCCGCCGCCGGCCATACGCCGTAATTCTTCTCGACGAAATTGAAAAAGCCCACCCCGATGTTTTCAATCTCCTTCTTCAAATTCTTGATGATGGTCGCGTAACCGATGCCAAGGGTCGGACCGTGAATTTTAAAAATACCATTATTATCATGACGAGTAATATTGGTAGTCAGATGATTTTGGATCTTGGTAAAAAAGGTGAATTTGGTTTTGAATCAAAATCCGACAAAGCCAAAACCACCACAGAAAAAATCGAGGAAAAAATTACTGGACTTCTTAAGGATCATTTCCGTCCGGAATTCTTAAATCGCATTGATGAAACAATTATTTTTCACTCTCTCAACGCCAAACAAATTGAAAAAATCGTGGAGCTGCAATTACAAGAGTTGCAAAATCGTTTGAATGAGAAACGTATTACATTAGAAGTTACTTCCTCTGCTAAGAAATTGCTCGCCAAAAAAGGTTTTGATCCGAATTTTGGCGCTCGCCCTCTTAAACGTATATTGCAACACGAGCTCATGGACAAACTCGCTATGAAAATTATTAACGGTAGCGTGATTGATGGTCAAAGCGTAAAGATTGATGGTAAGAAAGAAGAAATCATTGTTGAATAAAGTAAAACTCCCCTTAAAATAAGGGGAGTTTTTATATAATTCATTAATCAACTTTTTATTTTAAGATTGACAAAACCTGCTTTTATCTTTAACGTAAATTACGTACGCTATTTATCCTTTTTTAATAAAATATGAAAAAAGTTCACCTCCCTTTGCTTATATTATTTATTTTCGCTGGTGCCGGCTGCTCTAGGGCTGATTATACACAAAATTTATCTGATAATTCTCTTTCTTCCAGGACTTCCACAACCAATTCCCCATCTTCGTCGCCAGTTTTAATCTTTCCATTTTCTACCTCAACCTTAGGAGTAAGTTACACCTGGCCTTCACAAAGTAGTGCTATCACACAATACGCTTCTGAAGGTCATATGGCGCTAGATATAGCTGGTGAAATAAATAGTCCGGTTTTGGCAGCCGCCGCCGGAACAGTCGAGAAAGCTGAATGCGACCCTAACCCCAATGATGAACATGGTTGCTATATCGTTATAAATCATGGAAATAATATTAAAACTGCTTACGAACATAATAATAAATTACTGGTAAAACCTGGTGACAATGTCACTGTGGGTCAAAACATTGCACTCCTAGGTACGACCGGAAAATTATACGGACTTAAAAATCAGGGCGTTCTCCATTTTGGAGTTGAAATAAATAACCAATTCATTGATCCGCTTGTATTTTATCCAGATAAAAATAGATAAACAAAATAAATATATTAAAATAGCCGTCTTTGAACGGTTGCTTTAATTGTGTTTGAACGGAATTCTTTATAAGAATTTAATCCTTTGCAATTTAAAAAATCAATAAAATATGCTATAATGAATAAGATTATTGATTTTTTACTTGTCTATGAAACCATTTTTTTGGAAAAAGCCTCTCCTCCTCATTATTAGCTCCATAAGTTTCGCACTTTTACCGCTTACCACTTTCGCGCTCGATGTTTTTAATCCGCAATTTATTATTTCCGACACAGAACTCCAGGACCACAGTAGCTGGACCCGTAATGATATTCAAGCTTTTCTCGATAATAAAGGTAGCTATCTTCGCCAGTATCAAACTCCGGATAGTAGCGGTGTTGTGAAAAGCGCGAGCGACATCATTTATGCCGCCGCTCAAGATTACCAAATTAACCCAAAATACATTCTGGTTACCCTGCAAAAAGAACAAAGTTTGGTAACCGATGATTCACCAACGCAAAAACAGCTTGATTGGGCAGCTGGTTATGGTGTCTGCGACAGTTGCTCGATGAGCGATCCAAAAGTGGTCAAATATAAAGGTTTTGCCAACCAGGTAGAAAACTCGGCGGCCATTATGCGTTTTTACTACAACAATACCGATCGTGGCTATATTAAAAAGAAAGACTCGCCAGTGTTCATTGATAATCAGCAAGTTATTCCGCAGAGCTGGGCGACCGCCTTTTTGTACACCTACACGCCACATCTTCATGGCAATGAAAATTTCTGGCGTATTTGGAATACCTGGTTTGACCAAAATTACCCGGACGGTTCGATTGTAAAAACAGCTAGCTCATCTGATATTTGGCTTTTGCAAGACGGCAAAAAACGCAAATTTAAAAACATGGCGGCGCTCATTACCCGAGCTGATCCTAAAATGATTATTTCTATCCCCGAAGGCGAGCTTAGTAATTATGATGCTGGTCCAGATATTTCTTTTCCTAACTACTCACTTTTGCGTTCAAACAATATCACCTATTTACTCGACTACGATACCCTGCGCCCATTTGCCTCAGACGAAGTAGTTCGTAAACTTGGTTATAATCCCCAAGAAATTACCGACGTAAACGACTCCGATCTTGTCGGGTATAATCGCGGAAAAACTATTGATACCGCTACCTACGCTCCACAAGGGATAATTTATCAGATTACTGATGCTAATAACGCGTATTATCTTATAAAAGATAATACTCTTTATCCACTTCTTGATCCCAAAGTCGTAGCCACTAATTTTAAAAATTTGCCTGTCGAAAAACATATTGCCAAAGATTTGGGACAGTTTAACTACGGTTCTGCACCAATAAAATTCGCCGATGGCGCACTTATTAAAAATGAGGACAGCACAGCTATTTACGTTATGGAAAAGGGTAAAAAACGCAAACTTGCGGATGGGGATACATTTATAGCGCTTGGCTACAACGCTGCCAATATTCAATCCATTAGTCCCGTCGCTTTTTTAAGTATTCCAACTGGTGATCCGATTTATGTCAACAGCAGCTTGCTTTCCTCACAAAATAAATTTCTCGGCGATATTCAGACTCCAGTGAATGATTTGTACAAAAGCAGCGTCCCAGCCTATCTCGTCGCGGAATACCCAACCGGCCGAATTGTGGCCGGAAAAAACATTGATAAAAAACTGCCCATGGCTTCCCTTACCAAACTTTTGGTAGCTTACGAAATTTTAAATGATGATTACTCCCCTACCAAAACTAGTGTTTATAGTAGTAAAAAATATAATTCTACTGGCAAGGTTCTCGCCTTTAAAGACGGCGAGCAGGTAAAAAATAATGATATTCTTAATACTCTTTTAGTAAGTTCGGAAAATAATGTGGCTCGGTTTGCTTCTAGTATAAACAAAGCGAGTGAAACCCAGCTCGTCTCACAGATAAACAGTCGCTTAAAACAATGGGGCGCCGATGATACGTTGGTAAAAGAAATTACCGGCCTCAGCGAGAAAAATATCTCTACGCCTCGCGATTTACTAAAAATGTTTACAAAAGTCATGGATAATACTACGATCAGCTCAGCGCTCGGTAAAAGTAGCTACCCATTTCAAAGTACGCTTAATAAAACAACTATTAAGCACGTCGCTCAAAATACCAATAACTTAATGACCACCTCTCATCCCGCTTACACTATTTTAGCGAGTAAAACTGGGTTTACAGATGAAGCTGGGGCGGTTTTGGTAATGTTGTTGCAAGCGAAAGCCACCAAAAAACAATACGTTGTTATTACTATGGGTGACAGCAATTATACCAATCGTTTTAACGAGCCTGATCGCTTGGCCAAAACTATCTCAACCACTCCTGTTACTCTTACTCAAAAATAATATGCCTCTTATCATGGCCGGAATTGTACCTCACACCCCCCTACTTATACCCACAATCGCAAAAGAAACTTTAACAAAACTCGAAAAAACTGTCGGCGCGCTTAAAAAGTTAGAAGAAGAACTCTATATAAAAAAACCAGATACCATTATAATTTTTTCTCCACACATCGAAGCGGCCACAGACCATTTTACTTTACAGCACGCCGCCCAATTTGAAGCAAATTTAAAAGAATTTGGCGACCTAACCACCCACACCAAATTTAAAGGTGAAATGCCGCTCACTGCCGCCATTATCGAAGCTGCGCGAAAAAATAATTTTCCCGTATCACTTACCCACTCAGCCTTTCTTAATTATGGCGCGGTAACGCCGCTTACCTATCTTACTGCTCATTTACCCAAAGCAAGTGTTCTGCCGATTAGTACCTCGGAACACGACTACAAACAGCACGTGGATTTTGGGCAATTTCTACAAGAACAAATTATGCAGACGAACAAACGCATAGCCGTAATTGCTTCCGCTGATTTATCCCATGCTCTTACTACCGATTCACCTGCCGGCTTTCACCCTGAGGCTAAGAATTTTGATGATCGATTGCAGGAGCTTTTAGCTTCAGAAAATACCACCGGCATGATTCAAATGGACCCGGAATTGGTACGTTCAGCCGCTGAATGTGGGTTTAAGAGTATTCTGCTCCTTATGGGTGTGCTGCGCGGCTTTAAATATAATTATCAGCACTATGCGTATGAAGCACCGTTTGGTGTCGGATACTTAACCGCTCATTTTTCGTTGTAAATATGTGGGTTCAAGTTATTCCTGCTCTTCGCATGCCAACACATTTGCCCTGGCTTGATTATCTTGTCCCTGCGGAACTTGAACCCCAAATTACCATTGGACAGCTTGTCAAAATTCCTTTGCGTGGCAAAGCCAATTTTGCGATTGTCTACAAAATTTTTATCTCTGAGCCTGACAAACCACTTAAGACAGTTGTTGAAATAATTCACTCTGAGCCATCACTCCTTGCACCACAAATTGACTTTTTAAACCACGTTGCTCATTTATACCAAGTTTCTTTTGGGTTTCTTATTAAGACCTCACTTTTTCCTTTGCAAAAAAGGAAGATTAAACATTTCCAAACTTTATCACTACCAACTCCTGAGGAAGTGTCCACCAATTTTTCACCTTATACCTACGAAATCACTGACGAGACGGAATTAAAACAATATCTTGAAGAGAAACTTTCCGACACAGGCCAAAATCTTATTATCGTGCCAGAAATTGCGAACATAAAAACCATTATCGCTTTGTTGCCCGAAAAATATACTGATCAAGTGGTAACTGTTCATAGTGATATAAAAGCTGCCGAACTGTTTAAGAGTTGGACTAATGTTCGTACAAATACAAAAAAAATTATTATTGGCACCCGCTCGGCCTTCTTTATGCCATTTTGTAACCTACGCAATATTTTTCTCCTATTTGAGAGTTCCGATGAACATAAAAATGCCGATATGGCGCCGCGTTTTCATAGTCGCGATGCGGCTTTACTCTTGTCGCATTATTTTCGCAGTCAGCTTCATCTCGTTACTTCAAGCTTATCGGTCGAGAGCTATTTCTGGCAGCATAAAAAATTATTTGAACAAGTGAAGGTTCAAAGCGCTCCCAAACCTTTTCAATATGAAGTCGTTGACATGAACGCCGAGCGCAAGTTGGGCAACACTCTTTTCTCACAATCAGTTTTAGACGTTCTTAAAAACTCATCTGGCCACACTTTTCTGTTTGTTTATCAACGCGGCTCGGGAAAAAACACCCTCTGCCAGGACTGTGGCTACCTTTTTCGCTGCCCGGTTTGTTCGTTACCGATTACGTGGTATAAAATCCGTAACACACTTCTTTGTCACCATTGCGGCTACGAACAGCCAATGATTGAAAACTGTATCCAATGCTCCAGTATTCACCTAAAAACCTATGGCCTGGGGAGTGAAAATGTGGCTGCAGAAATACAAAAAATGTTTTTTCGCGGCGAACGAAACATTGTTATCCTTGACTCGCTAAGTAAAAAATCTGATTTTACACCCGGAACCATTCCTTGTATCAGCATTGGTACAAAAGCCGCCTGGGCAAAACTGGATTGGTTAACAGTTTCTACCACCGTTTTTATCGATGCCGACACCCCGCTTTTCATCCCAGAATACCAAGCTACTGAACGCATTTGGCATCAAATTCATGACGCGCGCTATCGCATGAACCCTAACTCCGAGCTCATCGTACAAACCGCCCACCCAAATCATAGTATTTTTCAACACTTTTTTAAACCCCAGCTTTTTTACCAGACCGAACTCAAGCAGCGCTCACTACTGCGTTACCCACCGTATAGTTTTCTTATCAAAATTTTCGCGAAATTTCTTAGCTACGAAGCCGCCAATACTGAAAGTCAAAAAATATATAACGAGCTTATTCGCTTGACGCAAAGCGAAAAAAATATTACCATAACGCCTACTCAAGAGAAAAAAAACCGCACCGGCGTCTGGAAAATTATTACTCTAAAAATCGCTCATAATACCGCTTTACCACCCCTAATAACTTTCCTGAGTTTTCTGCCCAGCAACTGGAAAGTTGATCCCCACCCAAGTACTTTATTACGCATATGATTTACGACATTGTTTTTGAACCTAACCCTATTCTCCACAAAGTCAGCGAGCAGGTTGATTTGTCTACCCTCACTTCTTCTGAAATGAAGCAGTTTGTAAAAGATATGGAAGAAACGATGTATGCCAAAGACGGCGTTGGTCTCGCCGCACCACAAATTGGTAAATCCATTCAGTGGTGCGTTATCGCGAAAGAATATAACGAACTGAATAAAAAAAACTGTCTTACACTCATTAATCCTACCTGGACTAAACTTTCCACTCATCAAGCCTGGGATCAAGAAGGCTGCTTATCCGTTCCTAAAGTTTATGGCGACGTAAAACGCTATACCAATATTAAAGTTTCGGCTTATAATGAAAAAGGAGAAAAACTGGAATTTGTGGCGAAAGATTTTTTTGCTAGAATTATTCAGCATGAAACTGATCATTTAAATGGTATTTTGTTTATTGAAAAGGCGAAAAATCTTTATAAAAGCGAATAAACGAGGAATGTATGACTTCTCCTCAAATTTCCTCTCTTGTTTTCTTCGGCACACACGACTTCGCCGCATATATTCTGGAGAAAATTATTCTGTCTAAGACATACAATGTGGTAAACGTTGTCACCCAACCCGGGAAACCAGTTGGCAGAACTCAGGCGACCATTCCCTCACCCGTAAAACAAATTGCTGAACAATACAGAATACCAGTTTTAGAACCTCTCACTCTCAAAAATTTTACTGACCTACCTCAGGCTAATCTTTTTATCGTTTGCCAATACGGTAAGATTATTCCGCAAACGATTCTTGATATTCCTACGCAAGGCGCCATCAACATTCACACTTCTGTCCTCCCCAAATATCGCGGCGCTTCCCCTATTCAAACCTCTCTTATACACGGCGAAACTGAGACCGGAGTAACTATCATGCTCATGGACGCGCTCCTTGACCACGGCTCAATTCTCGCGCAAGAAAAAATAGTTATTGCTCCGGATGATACTTACGAAACACTTAGTGGTAAAATGATGCCACTCGCCGCCGACACCCTACTCAAAACCCTTCCAAGATTTTTAAACAAAACAATTCTTCCGCAAGAGCAAAATCATAGCGAAGCTACAGCTTGTAAAATTTTAGACCGCGAAGACGGCCGAATAGATTTTACAAAAACCAGCCAGGAAATATATAACCTGTATCGTGGCACCTACCCTTGGCCCGGTATCTGGACGCTTTGGCAAAACAAAAGACTCAAACTTTTAAAAATAAAACTGGCCGATTTTACTCTTGCACGCGGCTTGGTTGAAACAAAAAACAACCAAGTTTTTATAGGAACTTCGACTACCGCACTCGAAATACTTGAGCTCCAACTCGAAGGCAAAAAACCTATGGACGCTAAAACATTCCTGAACGGATACAACTCTATCACCAAACAAACTTTACCAAGCTAAACACAGGGTTCGGGTGTAGAGCTGTTTGAGCGCAGCGAGTTCTCTGCCCCCCGGTACTTTTTGCAATACTTTTTGGTGACAAAAAGTATGAACCAAATATTATGTCCAATCCAAAAATCATCATTCTCCACGATTATTTTCTCTACAAAGGCGGCGGTGAGCGTCTAGTCATAAGCCTCGCCAAAGGCTTAAACTGTCCCATTGTCACCGCTTTTACCGCCAAAGACGCTTTTAATCCACGTGATCATAATATAGAAACCATCGATCTATTTAAAGAAACCATTTTTTCGCATATTCCCGGATTTCGATATTTGCAAGTTCAGCTCGCTTTTCTTTTTAAAACACGAAAGATTCTCAAAAATTACGACGTCATTATTCATAGCGCCGACACGCTGACGGCACTTTTAAGAGCCAAAGACAAGATTAACATTGCCTACCTACACACGCCACCACGGCATTTATATGATCGGTACGAAGATACTGTTAAATCCTACGGACTTATTAAAAAACTTATCTTTATTCCCTTTGCGGCATTTAACCGTTGGAAATTTTCCACTCTTTCGAAAAGATTCAATCTTATATTAACCAATTCTAAAAACGTCCAGGAGCGGATTAAAAAATACCTTCATCTCAGCTCAACCGTTGTTTACCCGCCCTGTGATACCCTGCCCTTTAAAAATCTCGGTTACGGCGATTATTTCTTTTCTTGGGCCAGGCTTTATCCTATTAAACGAGTAGACAAGATTGTTGAGGCTTTCCAAAAAATGCCCGACAAAAAATTGGTGGTTGCTTCTGGTGGTTCGGAACTCGAAAAAATAAAAACCATGGCGAAAAATTATCCCAATATTCAAGTGGTAGGTTGGATAAACGATGATAAACTTCTAGAACTCCTTGGACAATGCTTGGCGTCGATTTATATTCCTATTCGCGAAGATTTTGGCATGAGCCCCGTTGAATCGATGACTGCTGGAAAACCGGTGATCGGTGTCGCCGAAGGTGGGATGCTTGAAGTAATCGAAGACGATAAAAACGGAATTCTCCTGTCACCAGATTTTACTACTCAAGATATTGTTACGGCTGTGCAAAAAATGACTTTAGAAAAAGCCAAAAACATGGAACAAAGTTGTTACAAAACAGCTGCCAGATTTACGGAAGAAAAATTTATTGCAGGGATAATAGAAGAGATAAACAAAACTATCTTTAAGAGAATTTAACATCTAAAACGAGTAATCAATAGATTCTACATGCAAACACCAGGCCTCTTCTTCTTTAGCTCTTCAGAAGTTATGTTTATCAACATGTTTTCTATAACTTACAAAAAAAGCACACTGTTTAACAATGTGCTTTTTTGCAAAAGATAAACAACCTTACCTTCAGCTCTATTTTTCTCAAATCAGATTTATTCAGCAAACGGACCTTGCGCAAACAAATCTTGCAACTCACTCCCGGTAAGAGCGCTGTTTATAATCTTAAGCTGACTCCCCTCACCTTCCATACCCCCAAACGGCACTCCGCCATACGACATCGCTCCCCATCGCACATAGCCATCTGCTCCGCTACCAAACAAAGGTGTGCTAAGAGGCTTACTCCCGACCAACTGACCATTAAGATACAACGACCCACTCGACCCGTCATCAACCAGGGCTATTTGTATCCACTCGCCTTCGTTAATAGTCAGATCTAAATCCTGAATTGACCCACCCGGTACATCCGCTTGGATAAAATAGTGGTCGGTTTTATTCAAACTCACTCGCCAACGATCTGCCCGCCATGAGCCACCACTCACTACTACATTACCACCATTATGACCGGCGCCTGGCTTCACCCAGGTTACCAAGGTGGCGGGAGAAGGCAGTTGAACTTGGTCATGCCCACGCATCATAATTTGCGCATCATCACCAGGAAAATAAAATACCTGGTGACCAGCTTCTGCAACCACACCTACCTTTTGACGTACAGCATTGTTGGCGTGTCCAGAAGTATCAATAACAGTTTGTGCCCCATCATGAGCGGCACCACTGGGATCAAGCAAAAGCCATACATTTGGATCAAGTGATCCGATGGTCGATAAGGATTTTGCAGCATTATTGAGACGAGGTGTGACTGGATTTTGCGCGGTAATAGGTCGAATCAAAAAATTATCAAACCAAGCCGTGCCTGACCCGCTTAGATGCAGAAAAAACGGCACCGGACTAAGCGTATCATCGGGACGAACTACAAACCCGATCCGCTGCCAACCTGTAGTCCCGGTAATACCCGGATAATAGGGATGGCCACTAAAAACTATGCCCGGTCCTTGACCCGTCACATTGGCAGTTTTTACCCACACTGATACTTCATAATCGGTATCTGGCAAGAATTCTTCCATAAACTGAGTTCCACCGGCAGTAGTCTTAACAAAATCCGGACCTTCTAAGCGCAAAGATGTTGAATCATCGTAACCAACCGTGCTATCTTGATACGCTCCCTCACCCCAAATAAATTCACCAAAAGGCGAAGCCTTAGGGACAACTTTATTAAATCGTTCCACGTTGCCTACACCACCGGTATATGTGAGCCAAGTTTTTGTTAGATC
>CAZQNF010000004.1:0-18905 GCA_964594675.1 uncultured Gammaproteobacteria bacterium
CAAAAAATGAGTTCCTAACAAGTAACCGCTTCCATACAAAAACTTGAGAGTCTTTTTGGATTAAAAAATGATGAATATGCTCTTATAATAGATCCGTCATTGCAAAAATTATACCTTATTAAGGACAAGATCATTATAGAAACATATACAATTTCTACCGGCAAAAAAGGAGTTGGCAACAAGACAGGAAGCCAACAAACACCTTTTGGCACCCATCGCATAAAAGAAAAATTAGGTAACAAAATGGCGCTTGGAACCATCCTGGTTGGTGAAGGTGATAAAAATGGAACGATTGCGCCGATTATTTCTGATCCAGTCGACACAGCATTTGATTTTGTTACCACTCGTCTCATGCGCTTAGACGGCCAAGAGCGGGGTATTAATAAAGGCGGCGATAATGATTCATACAGTCGTGATATCTACATTCATGGTACTCCAGAAGAAGGACTTCTGGGTCAACCCGCCTCTCACGGATGTATCCGGATGAAAAATACCGATATTACCAAATTGTTTGATTTAATTCCTCCAGGGACATTGGTTGAAATTTTAAATAATATTCAGACAAATAACCGATAAATAGAAATTTGCGCTTGCGTTTCTAGCAAAAAATATTACTTTGTGTTACATTCATCCTGTTTTAACCTTACAAAATATGGTAACTAAAAAGAAAATAGCTGTGGTTGGTGCCGGTATTTCCGGGCTTATTTGTGCCTATGAACTGCAAAAGAAAGGGTTTGAAGTGATAGTTTACGAAAAAGAAAATCAAGTTGGCGGACGAATGTCTTCGCGCAGCAAAAACGGCTTAACATTCGATATCGGAGCCAACCATTTGTGTGGGTTATACGGCTCAATGCAAACATACTGTAAAGAATTTGGCATAACCTGGAAAAAAATGCATTTTGATGTTTATAGAATTTATAGAAACAAAAAAATTATTAAATCCTACCAGGCAGTGGGGCTGCTAACTCGCCTGCGATTGGCTATAGAATTTTTCCGCACTCGCAAACAGCCCAAGATTGATTTTTTTGATCTTTCATCTACAGTTGAATACGATAACAACAATGCCTACGATCATCTTAAGAAACGACTTGGCAAAGAAGGTGCGGATTATTTTGCAGATCCGTTTAGCACTACCTATCAATTTCATGGCGCTCGGGAAATTAGCCTGGGTGTAGTAGCCGGCGTTATGCAGCTCCTTAAATTTCGCAACAGCGGCTGGAACCTGCACCAAACCGTGGGTGGAATGATTGCTTTACCCCAAGCGCTGACGCGTCATCTTAATGTAAAACTCTCTACTCCGGTAAACCAAGTAGTCGGTGGAAAAGAAGTTACCATTACCACAGATAAACAAGAAAAATTTGATGCCGTTATACTGGCTTCCACTGCCGATTGTACCAAAAAAATCTATTCCAATCCTTCTGATGAAGAGCAGCAACTTCTTAGCTCGGCTCGGTATGCTTCAACCATAAGCTTAGCGTTTGTGGTTGACGTCAAAAAAATCCCGGATATTTCGGTAGTTTGGGTACCGCGGGTGGAAAGCAGCACTATTTCCGGATTTACCAACGAAAAAATGAAAGGTGAAGGTTTTATGACCGCTCAACAAAGCTTACTGTGCGTTTGGCTTCATGAAGATTACGCCAAAAGTATTATAGGTCTTTCAGACACAGCTATATTTGATGAAGTCAAAAAAGAACTCCTTAAATTTTGTCCTTGGTTTTCAAACGAAAACGAACTTTTATCACATGACATTCAGCGCTGGAATTGCGCTATGCCAAAATTTTATCCAGGCTATTTAACCCAAGTAAAAACATTTCTTGAACAAGAAAAAAACGAAAACAATATTTTTTTATGCGGTGATTATCTTAACAGTATTTGGACCGAAGGCGCGCTACGCTGCGGACAGCGAACTGCCGAGAAAGTTAACCAAGCATTAAGCACAGCAAACAACTAACTATTTACTTTCCGTAGAAATTCCTCATCGCTAGGAGCCGTGTCACTGCGATAAAAACGATCCCCGGTTAACTGCATATAGAGCGCCATACCTGTATGCACTGTTCCATACATCCCAGCATAACCACTCGAGGCATTACACCAGAAAAAATTCGACCATGGTGTGTCGGCTTTAAGTCGACCAGCACTCATGTGTTTAGGAATATGTGCTGATCCATAGGCATTACCACGTGTCGCCAAAACATAATCTTCATTAGTGGTTGGAGTGCCAATATTTTTTACTACGATATTTTTTCGTAACTCCGGGATGTGATATTTTTCTACCAAATCAAGCAAATGCTCGGCAAGTTTCATTTTTTTCTTCATATAAGTTGCGTAACTCTCTTGCTGGGCATCTTTGAATGACTGGTAATCCGTTAATGTAGCGATTTCGAGAATCTGACAACCTTCGGGAGCTGTGCCGAGCGCGTTCGTATGAAGCGTTGGTGTTGACATAAAAAACCAACATTTTTCGAAATTTCCCGCCAATTGATCACGCCAAGTTTTATTCATGTCCCATTCTTGCAAATGCCAAATATTAAACTTCCCAAAACCAAATTTTCTCAGATCAAAACCTGGCTTTAACCCCAGATACATTACCATGCCGGACGGCGAATAATCATACGTGAGCTTTTTTTGCTCAACCTCTGGAAATTTATCCCAACCAATCAATTTTTTAGCCGCTACCTGCGGATCCATGTTACAAATAAAATTTTTGCCCGTAAAAACTTTTTTATCTGTCGTTTCAACACTAACCACTTTATCATTTTCAATATTTACTTTTGTAACCGGAGTTTCATAATAGATATGACAGCCAGGATGGGAAGTTATAAACTCTGCCAAGCGATTTACATAGTACTTAAAATGTTTCGTTGGATAGTATGCGCCAAGATTATACCCACCAAAAAGTCCCACATAGGCAAATATCGACAATCGCTCTGGCGGCTCCATCATATCCCCGGCATTGGCAATGAGAACTGCCTGCGCTTCTTTTGATAAACCACATTCATCAAAGACGTTTTGTAAAGTTTTATTACGATATTTAATAAGGGTTCGAAACCGCCAAGATTTCGTAATATACTCGTGCCATTGAATTTTTCTTTCCGGAAAATAGCGCAATTCATCACTTATTTTAGCCAACACTTTACAAAATTTTTCTACAGGAACTCTCTGGCCTGGGTATGACTCTTCTATACTGCTGGCTAATCTATCATATCCGTAAGGAATTTTTACCGTTGTCCCATCCGGCATTACCATATGATCGTAGCCGTTTTTGTCGTAAAGCTCAAACGTAATATCTTTTTCAAGACCCAAATGCTTTAAAAACTCATATACCTTGCCACCCGGTCCACACCCCCAGGTATAATGTACCTGCGCGCAAAAAGAGTAGTCGCCTGTTTTAAATGTCTGCATATAGCCGCCCGGAATATCATGAGCTTCCAACATACAGACCGTATAGCCTTTATTCGCGAGCAGCGAACCAGCCGCGAGAGCTGCCGATCCGGTCCCAATAATAACATAATCGTACGTATGATTTTCGCTATAACGTTTATCTTGAGCGGCATGCTGCTCGCTCGAGAGTTTGCCTGTACTATTTTTAATGGCCATAAAATAATTTTAATAATTCAGATGTAACAAATTCTACTACAAAAACACCATTTAGGCTAACCTCAAGCCATGTTCAAAATAAAAATAAATGACATGTTAGAAAAAATATGCTAATATATAGGTAATATAAGCTCAATTTTATGAAATGGTACAAAAAACAGCTCCAGGCTCTACAACAAAATGATGAAGAAAAAGACAAAAAGTCAGATAATAAACCTGCACAAAAAGGATTTCAGCCTTTTCAAAGGAAAGATAAAAAAGTTAACATCCTAAACCCGGTCAGCGCACGCAACCGCAATCGTTCAAAGACTGATTTACCGTAAATTTTTCTCCACGCTTAATCATTATTTACCTGATTCTTTTCTTTTTTTAATGATTCATAGAGAAGCATAGCTCGTTTTCTTTCTACGCCCCAGCGGTAGCCGCTTATTTCCCCGGTTGCCTTAAGAACCCGGTGACAGGGAATAATATAACTAACCGGATTATCGCCCACCGCCGCACCAACTGCCTGCGAAAACCCCACATCCCCTAACCCGCGAGCAATCTGTCCGTAGGAAGTAATATTTCCTTCTGGAATAGAGAGTAGAGCTTCCCAAACTTTAATTTGAAAATTTGTTCCACGTAAATGAAGCTTAATTTTTGAGGTAGGTTTTACACCCAAAAAATAGTCTTTAACCACACCATGACTCGCCTGAGATTCATTTACAACATTCGCTCTTGGCCATCTTGACTGCAAATCTTTTAAGCCCACACCTAACTCATCAAAAAATAAAATATTACATATTCCACGTTCAGTGGAAGCTACTAAACATTCGCCAAATTTTGTATCAAAGGTTGAATAATAAACCGTTAAACCAATCCCCCAATTTTTGTACTCACCCGGAGTGACTGCTTCAATATCAATAAATAAATCATGCAGCCTGCCACCACTACTGAGTCCCGATAGGGCCGTTGTTTCTAAACTATTTTTATTTTGTTTCAACAAATTTTTGGCAAATTCTAAACTTAGATATCGACCAAACTGTTTTGGACTAATTCCAACCCACTCTATAAATACTTTGCGCAAATAACTTTCGCTTATACCTAAAGACGCAGACAATTCATCGAGCGATGGATTTGCATACTGATTTTTTACCAGCAGCATAATAGCTGCTTTTATGGTTTCATAATGATTCATACCTTACCGAGGGTACCCAATAATATAAACACCGTCAACCCGAAAATGATTATCAAGAATTTAATATATTCATATTAAATGAATAGACAAAAAAACTAGCTCAGTAAAGAGCTAGTTTTAAGCTTCAAGGAACTATTTTTTAGGTTCTGTTGAAGATGGTGCTGGAGCAGGAGTTACTTCTTCTTTTTTTACTTCGGTTGCTGGGGTTGTTGTAGCTGTTGTCATATTTTTTCTGTTTTCTGTCTATTCCACAAGATCGTCCACATACCGATGGTAGTACAGCTGAATAAAACCTGTAGTTACAGTACTCCCTCTTCTAGGTGCCGTCAAGCAATTAAAAGCTCTTAAGCCAAAAGATTGACATAAAACCTAAATTATGCTATTATACTAATACGCAAACGTATCTTTCGTAGAAATATCATGAATTTCTGCATACAGCATATCTCTTTGCAGTTATTCATTTAAAATATACAACTGTGAAAGGTGCCATCAAAAGCCTCATTAGTGCAAAAGGTTTCGGATTCATCACTCCTCAAGGTGAAGAAGGTGGAAAAAAAGATGTTTTCTTTCACACTACCGGCTTGAACGGCGTACAGTTCATGGATCTCCAAGTTGGTGACATGGTCACCTTCGAAATAGAAGATTCACCAAAAGGTGCGCGAGCTACAAATGTGACTCTCGTTCCTCAAAAAGATCAAGCTTAAAATTTAAAACTAAAATAAATCCCCGGATGGGGATTTATTTATTACCGATAGATTCAGACTTTAACCCCACTCTTTATGCCAAATCTGAGGACTATTACCCAAACAGTGATTTTCAAAACCACCCCGACCGAAGTTTATTCGGCCTTAATGGATTCTGAGAAGCACGCGGCTTTTACAGAGTCAAAAGCAATAATTAGTCCAAAAGCCAGTGGTGACATTTCAGCATATGATGGTTATATTACCGGTACAAATGTTAAGCTCGTCCCAGATAAAATTATTGTGCAGCGATGGCGGGCTGAGGATTGGCCGATCGGACATTTCTCTACCATTACTATCGAACTCAAAAAACACGATGAGACAGATACGGTCATGCATTTTACTCAGACCGGCGTGCCGAGCGATTTTTATACTTCCATTGCCAATGGCTGGAAAAAACATTATTGGACCAAAATGAAAACTGTGTTTGGGTGGTAATTTATCAACAACAATGATCCCAAACTAAAAAACAGCATAAAAGCTGTTTTTTAGTATTTTATTTTTTTATAAACTTTAATTTTACTAAAAACGGCACAACCATTTTAACAAAAAATTCTTTATCCTCTTTCCAAGATAACCAATTCGTTACATCATCTATACCTATCCATTTGGCTTCCGGATTATCTGGGTCTTGCGGTTGTAAAACAGATTCATTCGTTTTAAACACAAAAATCGAAATGGTTTTATACTCACCCGAGCTTGGATCACCACATTGGAAACGTCCATAACTCCCTACATCCCCCAAATATTCTAAGTCCTTTACACTTGCCTCTTCATATATTTCTCTTTTAGCTGCAGCAAGCAAATCTTCGCCGGCTTCAACATGACCTTTAGGCAATGACCAACTTTTCCCTTTTTGACTCACCAAAATAATTTGCTGATTATTATTAAGAACAACCCCACCCGCAGAACGCGTATACTTCATAGTTCAAAATCTTAAACAGCAAAATCTTTCCCTGGTTCAGCGATTTGCACATTAATATGTTTTTCTTTCGTTAGATGTTCAACCAACCCTGTTGCAGCCGGCGTATCACCGTGGTTAAAAATAACTTGCTTAGGCGGCACAGTTGGCGCACTAATCCATTTTACAATTTTTGCTTGGTCGGCATGAGCAGACAAAAAATCCAGAGAGATAATATTACAATGTACTTCCACTTTTTCATCCAAAATATGCACCTGTTTTTGCCCATCCTGAATAGCGCGCCCCAGTGTTCCAACTCCTTGGTAACCAACCATGATTAAAGTATTATGTTCATCGCTTACATAGCGCAGCGCATGATGCAAAATTCGCCCGCCTTCCATCATACCGCCCCCAGCAATAATAATTTTAGGTCCAACAATATGATTAATCCGCTTAGAATCCTCACGCGTTTCACAAACCGTTAAGTTAGGAAAACTAAATAGATCTCCATCTTTACTAAGCAGTTCTTTGGCTGACTCATCCAAATAGCGTGGATAGGCCCGATATACTCGGGTAGCCGCAATAGCGAGCGGACTATCCAGGAAAATTGGCACTTCAGCCAAAACTTCATCTTCATCGCGCAAAATATTAATATAATACAAAAGTTCTTGGGTACGCTCGAGCGAAAAAGCCGGAATCATTATCACTCCTTTTTTAGCGAGCGCCTCTTTTACCACGGTTTTAATATGAGTCGCGCGTTCTCGAACAGTCGAATGAATACGATTGCCATAGGTTGATTCACACACCAAAGCCGTCAGATTTTCCGGCAAAGCATCTGTCTCGCGCACAATCGGCATATCTTCATTTCCCACATCTCCGGAAAAAACTATATTTCCTTCGGGAGTCTGCACCTGAATAAACGCTGAACCAAAAATATGGCCGGCATCATAAAAAGTAGCGGTAATTTCCTTGGGCACAATCGTTGTTGGCTCATAGTATTCTACTTTTTTTAGTTGAGCTATTACTTGAGCAATATCTTCTTCGTTATAGAGGAGTGGAGTATTATTTTTTTCATGGCGATAGCGCATGATATTATACGTATCGTTTAAAATAAGCGGAACAAGCTCGGTGGTTGGGGTAGTCGCATAAATAAAACCGGTAAACCCTTCTTTAACAAGTTTTGGCAAACGTCCAACATGGTCTAAATGCGAATGAGTAATAAGAACAGCAGTAATTTCTTTTGGATCAAACGGCCAAGGCGCAAAATTTTTCTCATCCGCTAAGGGACCACCCTGAAACATCCCGCAATCTACCAAGATTTTTTTATTTCCTACTGTAAGAACTGTACTCGAGCCCGTAACTTCGCTCGCCGCACCGACAAAATGTAAATTCATAAAAATATTAAATACCTATTCATTATAGACAAACCTGGTGTAAACTACAAGAAAACATCATTGATCTAAAGCATTATTTGTGCTGTAATAATACGGTCTTAAGTAAGAATGCAATAACTATGCCCAAACCAAAAGATTTCCATCCGAACATAGCCGAAGACATTGAACTCACCTACACATCCGAAAGATTACAAGCAATTTTAGATCAAAAAACACAAGAAGTAAGTACTTACTTAGATATTAGTCTTCGGGAACCGATAAAAGGAATTTGCAACGAAAAATTACAAATGGAACAAGACAGCGATCTTATAGATTTTGCGGGGAGAGCTGACTATTCATCCCGCGTAGTAAAAATTGATTTAGATTACTTTAGAAGAAATCCGGGGCGACATACTGTAGAATGGATGGTGGAACATGAAGTTGTTCATTTTTTTGAATACGATTATTTAGAAGCTAAACCTTTTTACGACCACATGATCCACGCCAGACTTGAAGATTCTGAAAAAACTAGAGTACTTAAAACAGCGGAGGCTATCTTTTCTTTTCATGAAATCCAGGAATATATTGGATCATACCTATGGGGCTGGGATTATAACCCTAATAACGAAGTAAAAATACAGAAAGATATAAAATCTCTCCTGAGAATAATTGAAGATTTAGAATTATTTTTATTAGTGAAAAGTAAAAATTATTCCTATTACTCTGAAAGAAGCCGTGAAAAATATGCAAATATAATAAGTATTGCACTTAATCACTGCAAATCAGTATTTTTTGCCTTACTGTTTTCATCCGCTCATCCTAGAGCCATATTCGAATTTGGTAAAAAATTACAAAAAATAAAATCAACCAAAGTAAACGAAACAGAAATAAAAAATTTTAAAGAAGAATATGAACTGGCGCAGCAAATAAAACAAAAATACGAAGGACAAAAAACATAATGTAAACATACCACTAAACCTGGCTATGAAATGATTTTTTTGCTATACTAGACCAACTTATACCCTCTCATTTTATGCGAGAACCCCAATTTGATGAAGTAAAAATAATCGATCCGCCCATGCAGGAACTGCGAAAGAATTCTTCGTTTAAACGTTCTTGCCTGGGTACCATAGGGGGACTTTTAGTAGTGAGTATTGGGCTTGGCATCGCCATTCGTCTAGCAGTTGGCCCCGGACCTACCAAACTTACCACTACGCCCAATGAGCTGCGCGGACTATTCCCCCTCTACGACACTGACCGCATTCAAAAAATTACGCAAATCTCGCAAGAAAGCCAAATTGACCGCGACAAACTCAGGAAATTTTTTCGCTCGTTTGTAAGCAGTGTGAAAAATAAAGAAAAACCAGCTACCTACACGCGACTCAAACCCGAGCACGATTCCTATGAAATTTTTGAGATTAACTGGAAGGATATTTCTACTGAACCGGCCTTTGTGCTTGATTACTACCAAACCGAACTACGCAAAAAGCAATACACCATAACAACTGCGAACGAAGACCATCTGCAAATTATAACATTTAAACAAATCAACCAAGACATTACCGGAACTTTACAAATAGATTTTTCTAAAACACAAAATACGGCTGGGGTAAAACTGACCATTTCTGTTCCCTCAGACTTAACAAGTTCTCCTCAACACTAAATTTCATGACAGCTTCTTTCGCCCAGCGGTCGCTGACTGCTTCCGCCTTATTCATTTCTATAGCGACTCTGATAAGCCGCTTACTTGGTATTACACGCGACCGCTTATTTGCGCATTTTTTTGGTGGTGGGCAAGTTATGGATGCATATTTTGCTGCTTTTAAAATTCCGGATCTTATTTATAATTTGCTCGTCGCCGGAGCTTTGACCGCTGGTTTTATTCCTATTTTTACCGAACTGTGGGAACAAAAACGAGAAACTGTTTGGCCATTTGTGAGCAATGTACTAACTATTTTGGCGGTAATAATTATCGGCTTATCCATTATCGGGATGATTTTTACCCAATCGCTCAGCTTCCTTATTGCGCCAGGACTGAGCACCGAAAGCCGGGCGCTGGTTATTGATTTTACCCGCCTGATGCTGCTCAGCCCGATATTCTTAAGCATTTCAGCAGTCATGGGTGGAATTCTCCAATCCTTAAAACAATTTCTGCTCTATTCACTCGCACCTATCTTTTATAACTTGGGGATCATTATCGGCACCGTAGTTTTTGTAAGAATTTTTGGTTTCATTGGTTTGCCACTCGGAGTTGTACTCGGTAGTTTTATGCATTGTGTGATACAAACTTACGGCGCTTATAAAGCCGGCTTTCGTTGGCAATGGCGATTTATCATAAAAGATAAAAATGCTGCGAAAATTGGCCGCCTCATGATTCCGCGAACCATTAGTTTGGGATTAACACAGCTCACAACCGTAGTTGTAACCATTCTTGCCTCGTTTTTACCCGCCGGCAGCCTTACCAGCTATAATTTTGCCAATAACTTACAAGGTTTGCCCATTGGACTTATCGGCATTCCGCTCGCTGTCGCCAGTTTTCCAGCGCTGTCTACTTTTGCAGCCAAAAAGCAAAAAGTTGAATTTGGCACATACCTTACCAAAATACTGCGGCAAATATTTTTCTTCACCACACCGCTCGCGCTTATCTTTATCATTCTACGCATCCAAATTGTGCGGGTTGGCTACGGCACCGGACAATTTAACTGGGAAAATACCATCACTACAGCACAGATTCTTGGTTTTTTTGCTATCGGTATTACGGCAAACGCCCTTACCCCAATAATTATCCGTGGTTTTTTTGCCTGGTCTAACACCAAAACACCTTTTCTGATCGCTCTTATTTCTGAAGCTCTTACCATTGGTTTTTTACTGGTTTTTGTACGTATTTTTAACGCCGCAGGTTTGTCGCTCGCCGAAGCACTTGGCGATTCATGCGCTCTTTTTATACTTGCTTGGCAACTCCATAAACGCATTCCTTTTCTAGAAAAATCTTTGTTTAATTTTGTGGGTAAAATCATGCTCGCTCTCTTTGTTATGGGTAGTGCCATGCAGGGAATTAAATATATTACTCCACAATTTGCGAGCTTGGATTACTTTGTTGGAGTATTGATTCAAGGCGTTCTTTCTGGTATAGTAGGGCTTCTGAGTTATGGTTTAATCGCCTTTTTACTCAAAGTTCCGGAAGCACAAAATGTCCTGCATCGCGCCCGAAAACTGTTTGTGAGAAAAAATATAACTTTCGAAGAAAAACAAGGTGAAATGAGCTTGTAAACCAACTCGACTCGCTCTCAAATTAAAAACATGAACCAGCTTTCGCTCCAAACACGCAACGATTGGCCAGAAGCAATCGCACCCAGCCCTTAATTCTCATCTATGAGCACGCAAAATATCCGAAATTTCTGTATCATCGCCCATATCGATCACGGCAAATCCACGCTTGCCGATCGCTTTTTAGAGATTACTAAAACTGTAGCTATGCGCGACATGACCACGCGCGTCCTTGATTCCATGGAACTTGAACAAGAACGCGGCATCACCATCAAACTGGCGCCGGTCCGCATGAAATATACCCCCGATGATTCATCAACTGAGTACGAACTTAACCTCATCGACACACCTGGCCACGTTGATTTTAACTATGAAGTTTCCCGATCGCTCGCGGCCGTGGAAGGTGCTATTTTGCTCGTCGACGCTACCCAAGGTGTCCAAGCTCAGACTATTGGTAATTTGTATCTAGCACTTGAGCAAAATCTCACCATCATTCCGGTTATCAATAAAATCGACATGGCCATTGCCAATGTCCCGAAAACCATTGAAGAAATTATCCACCTTATTGGCTGCAACAAAGAAGATATTTTACTCGCCTCCGGTAAAACTGGTCAGGGCGTGAAAGAAATCTTAGATACCATTGTAAAAAAAGTTCCACCACCGCCCGATCATTCTACCTTGCCGCCACGCGCTTTGATTTTTGACTCTATGTTTAACGAATACAAAGGTGTGGTCGCATCGGTACGCGTGGTTGATGGCGAAATAAAAAAAAGCGATAAAATTTTCCTGATGACGGCCGAGGCGCAAGCTGACACCCTAGAGATCGGTCACTATGCACCACCCCTCACCGCTGACGGGAGTCTCAAAAGTGGCCAGATCGGTTACATTATTACTGGTCTCAAAGAAGTCCGTGACTGCCGAGTCGGTGACACCATTACGCTTTTTAATGAACGGGTACGAGCTAGCGCACCACTCCCGGGCTACAAAGAAGCTAAACCCATGGTCTTTACGGGAATTTTTCCCAAAGAAGGCGACGGCTACGAAGACTTGCGCGAAGCCATCGACAAACTAAAACTTAATGATTCAGCCCTGGTTTATGAGCCCGAACATTCCCAAGCACTGGGTTTTGGTTTTCGCTGCGGTTTTTTAGGCATGCTCCACCTGGATATTTTTCAAGAACGTATTAAACGCGAACATGGCCTCGAAGTTGTGATTACCGTCCCAAGCGTCGCTTACAAAATGACCACTACACAAAATGAAGAAATTACCGTCAGAAGCCCACAAGCCATGCCGGACGTAACACATATCAAAGAAATGTCTGAGCCGATTATGACACTTGACGTTATTACTCCGCAAGAATATATCGGCGCGATTATGGGTCTGGTCTCGGAGCGTCGCGGAAAATATATTACTACCGAATACCTGAGTAGCGGTGAAAACCAGCGCGCGCTTTTACATTACACCATTCCCCTCTCGGCGCTGATTACCGATTTTTATGATAAACTGAAAACTGTGAGTTCCGGCTATGCTTCCATGAACTACGAATTTCAGGAATACGAAACTACTGATGTAGTAAAGCTCGATATTTTTGTCGCTGAAGAAAAAGTGGAAGCACTGTCAACCTTGGTCTGGAAAGATGATGCTTACAAAGTGGGCAAAAAGATCGTTGAATCCCTCAAAGATTCTCTGCCACGCCAACAGTTTGAACTCAAAATCCAGTCCATGATCGGCGGCAAAGTTATCGCTTCCGAACGTCTATCGGCGCTGCGCAAAGACGTGCTCGCCAAAATGAGCGGTGGCGATTATACCCGCAAAATGAAGCTTCTCCAAAAACAGAAAAAAGGTAAAGAAAGAATGAAATCGCACGGATCTGTCGATATTCCAGCCGAAACTTATTTAGCGGTTTTAAAACGATAAAACTATGAAGCCATTTGTAACTGGACTTGAAGCGTTTGGTTATTCAACTTCTGATATAAAAAACATACACAAACCCGCACAAATAACCATCCTCCTACGGTACCCCGACCCAAAGCAATACCAAAAAGTCCCCCAAAGAAATCTTCAAATAAAAAATTATTTTTCAGATTTGAACCAAGAGATAATAAAAAAATATCAACTCAAAGATGTAGAAAATCTTGATTTTGACAGCATACAAACTTGGATTGAACCAAAGTTTTTAGAAAAAATAAGTCGAGATAAAAATATTCACCATATTTTGGTTAAAAAAATAAAAGGCGTTCGCGTGAAAAAAAGTAAAATACTCAAAAATACTTCCTGGGCCTGGTATACAGTTAAAGCTTTGATAGCCGTGCAAATTGAAAACCAGACCCGAGGCCCTCAGTCTCACGAAGAACGATTTGTAGTTGTAAAAGCTCGATCCGAAAAAGAAGCGGCTCAAAAATTTAAACGCCACCAACTTCGTAACGAAGAAATGTACTTTAATTTCAAATTACAAATCGTACGCTGGCATTTAATAAAAATCCTTGATGTATATGAGCTGTACGGAATTACATTTCCCGACCAGAATTCCATGACTGAAATTTTTTCCTCTATATCCGAAGGCAAAGTTACTCCCGAAACCGCTTGGATTATAAAATAATAACTCTATGAAAAAATATTCTGTATCAAAAATAATTTTTATTATCGTGAGCATTCTCATGATTTTAACACTCATACTATCCAACGTACTGATTTTTATTGGGTATTAAACACATTGTGAAAAAACTCATATTACTAAAATTACTTTTATTGTTATTTACCACAATTCTCATTGGCTGGTTAACAACCTCAACGATATTTAGTTTATATTCAAATCACATGCTTAAATGGTGCGTTAACAACGCTAATCAGGAAGAGTTTTTTGTTTGCGTTTGCCAAAAAGCTCACCAATGTGTACAAGATATATAAAAATAATCTTATGAAAAATTGGTCTATCCTCCCTCCGCCACCCGAAGAATTCATAAATCAACATTTGGAACTACCCAGCGTCGTTACCACTCTTTTGTGGAACCGAAACCTAAAAACGCCCGAACAAATTGATGCATTTTTAAACCCTGATTATAAAGATTTACATAATCCATATCTTTTTAAAGATATGGTCAAAGCCGTTGATATTATTTTTACTGCTATAGAAAAGCAAGAACGCATCGTAATTCATGGTGATTATGACGCGGACGGCGTTTGTGCTTCAGTAATTATTATTTCTTGTCTCAAAAAACTTGGTGCGAAAAATGTAGACGTGTTTTTGCCACACCGCGAGACAGATGGTTATGGTCTTAACCCTAAAACCATCGAGTACCTTAAAAGCAAAGACACCAGCCTCATTATTACCTGCGACTGTGGTATTAGTAATACCAGTGAAATTACCCTAGCTAAGAGTCTAGACATAAAAGTGATTGTGACCGATCATCACGCCATGCCGGCAATTTTTCCACCGGCTGACGCGATTATCCATCCATTGGTTCCCAACGAACCATACCCGGACAAAGGCCTGGCTGGTGGCGGCGTAGCTTTTAAACTCGTCCAGGCTTTACTTAAAAAACACCAGGAAACCCATACTACCCTCGCTGACGGACAAACCCATGAAGCATTTGAAAAATGGCTTCTTGACCTCGTGTCTATCTCTACGGTGGGTGACATGGTACCCCTCACCGGTGAATCTCGTACACTGGTAAAATTTGGTCTCATGGTACTTACCAAAACTCATAATTTGGGACTTCAGCAACTCTTAAAAATCTGCAATCTGCTCGACGAAAACAACAAACCCAAAAAAGGCAGTTTTGATACCCAAACGATCGGTTTCCATATTGCCCCGAGGATTAACGCTGCCGGACGAATGGATCATGCTAACGTAGCTTTTAAACTCCTCATGGCGGAAACACCTGAAGAAAGCGAAGAGTTGGCCGAGCAGCTGCAGCAAAATAATGTAGACCGCCAAAAACTCACTGAGCAGCTGGTAAACGAGGCGCGAGCACAGATTAAAAATACTGAACAAGAGAATAACCCTATTTTATTTGTTGTCGGAGACGGTTGGCCAACCGGCATTCTTGGACTTATCGCGAGTCGCCTTAAAGACGAATTTAACCGTCCTATTTTAGCCATGGGTAAAACTAATGGCCAAATTACTGGCTCAGGTAGGAGTATAAAAATCTGCAATATTATAAAAATCTTGCAAAGCATTCCGCACTTTTTCTCTAAATTCGGTGGCCATCCGCAAGCGTGTGGTTTTTCTCTTAAAGATGCTGACGACCTAGAAAAATTTAAAAAAATAATGCTTGAGCAGGTGGCCAGTACTACCCAACCTGATGATTTTATTCCAGAGCTAAAAATTGATTCAGTCGTTGACCTCGACGATGTCAATTGGAAACTCTACGAATCGCTCCAAAAATTTGCGCCGTTTGGTATGGCCAACGAAGAGCCTCTTTATGCCGCGTACGGACTTACCATCGTGCAAATTGAACCCATTGGCAAAGATGCTAAGCATTTAAAACTCCTCGTAAAACACAACTCTCATCTGATTAAAAAAACCATCGGTTTTCATCTGGGTAATATCGACCGGCACCCGGAAGATTGGAAACAATGTCTAAAACCTGGTGATACTGTCGATATGGCCTTTACTGTCGGACTTAACGAATGGAACGGTAATAAAGAACTACAACTGACGATTGAAGATATTAAAAAAGCTTTATAAATATAAAAAACTGGTTATTTTTAACCAGTTTTTTATATTTTTTAAATTTTAGGGTTGTACAAAATTAAATTGCATCCAATCTGACCATGCACTAGTTGTATTATCCTTGCCGATTGTCCGAATACGTATTCTAGGATTATTACTATTAAAATAGATATTATTCAGATAATTCACTGGATCGTAAACTATAAAACCAGGAAAGTTTCCTCTCCATAGATTTTCATCTCCATCATCCATTCTAATATAGTAACCCACCGCACCATTTACTCGTGTCCAACTCAAATTAAGTTTACGTTCATTATAAATATTTTGATTATTAGCTGGACTGGTAATAACTGGAGTGGCTAAAGAAGAAACTGAAGAAGTATAAAAGTATACTGGATCCGAAACATTACTTACATTTCCCCCCAGCATCCAAGCCTGATTCTGACTATTAATTAGATTAACATCATCGGTATACAACGGCCTTGCTAAAATTTTATAACGATTGTTTTTATTTGTTTCAGGCAATCTCTCAAAACGAAGGGTATAAAAAGGATAAGCTGTCATTGTAAAAAATGTCCATGATTGATTTTGACAAGTTTCACAAATTACCGCTATAGAATACGCTGGAGTTGAAGAAGTGCTTTTTAATTCTATATCTAACACAGTTAATTTGGCTGAATCTATAGTTGAATAATTAAGTGGTTTAATTATTGTTGCAGTATTAGAAGCCGAACCAACAGAAGAAATATTAAAATATACGTAATCCGACCAACTGCTCTTACTTCCCCATTGATCAACTGCCTGCACGCGGACGCGCTGATAAACATCGTTGGTAAGCGTAATATTACTCAAATAATTTACCGGATCATTAGTAGTAAACACAGAAGTAAACTGCCAACTCGAACCATAACTTACTTCCACGTTATATTTTGTGGCATTTGTAACACGGGTCCAGGCAAAATTTATGACACGACCATTATACATCTGGTTATTTGTCGGATTAGTAATAGTTGGGGTATTTAAACTGTAAGAATTATTGTGCCAAAAATAAACTGGCGTAGAAACATTACTCACTATTAGGCTCCGAACCCACTCATTATTTAAAAGCATTATTTGATAATCATCATCGGTAGTAAAACTGCGAACTAATATTTTAAATTGATTATTACCTTTTTCCAAGGTATTTATTGGCAAAGAAAAATACGTTTGGTTTTTTACCGTATTCATTACCCAAGGTTTATTTGTACAAGTTTCACAAACGACCGCGACCGTATAGGCTCGAGCGTTAGCAACTGGCGTCCAGGAAATATATAGGTTTTGATTAGCAGTGTTTACGGTAACATTATTCTGAGGACTTAAAATAGTTGGAGTGCTAGCAGCATTATTGCCGTTCAGGCTAAAATTTATGGTATTGGAATAAGCGCTATACATACCATTTGAATCAACGGATCGAATTCGGACTGAATAGTTTTTATCTTCCAGAAGAGTAATACTAAAACTTCCCGAATTATAAGCAAAGTAAACTCCATAATTTCTCCAACCAGATTGATTATTACACGAATCACAGTCAACGGTAATTTCGTAGCGACTTGCAGCTATAACAGTATTCCAGTTTATATTTATACTGCGATTAGTAAAATTTTGATTTTGGTAAGGAGAGGTAATAACCGGTGCATTTATATTTGAATTGCCATTCCCTCCGTCGGTAAAGTGAAAATTTACATATGCAGACCAAGGACTCCTATTACCCCACCGATCAATCGCTTGGACACGAACTCGTTGATTGGCATCGGTTGTTACATTAATATTATTCAGATAATTTACCGGATCGGTTGTTTCAAAATACATCACCTTTGACCAATTACTTCCACCGTAATTTACTTCTACGCTGTAACCAATCGCATTATTCACTCGATTCCAACCAACGTTAATCGCATGATTTGAAGCAGAAAAATTTTGTTCATTAGTTGGGTAGCTAATCGTAGGTGTGGGCAAATTTACCGTAGTAAACCTAAAGTAATTATAATCGGACCAATTACCGATTCGACCATTTTGGTCTACTGTCTGAACCCGCAAACGATATTCACTGTCAAACGGTAAAGTAAAAAGATTGCTTACATAATTATTTGGCGCATCAACCGTAGTAGAAGCGATCACTGCCCAGCCAGTTTTATTGTTACACAAATTACAATCAATTTGAATATTATATTTAGCCGCATTATTTACTCGTGACCAGCCAACTGCAAGAGTCCGTGGATAATCAACAAGAACTTTTCCGTTGGTTGGCAAATTAATAGCTGGAATTCCAACATTACTATCTCCACCCCCAAAACCAGTGTCTAATCTAAAATACGTATAATCTGACCAATCTCCCTGTCGGTTGTAAACAGTGCTAAGACCTCGAACTTGGATACGATAGTTTTTATCCTCCGGCACCGTAATATTTAAAGAGTTTCCATCAGCGTAAAAAGTCTGCCAATAATTCCAGCCCGTTTGATTACCACAAGAATCGCAATCCACTTTTATTTCGTATCGTTGGGCGTTATTCAGTAAATTCCACGTTACATTAACGGTTCGGGGCAAATTATAAAAAACTTGGTTTTGTGATGGTGAAGTAATAACTGCTTGTCCAATATTTGAAACTGGTGGATTATAAGTATTAATTACATTCGTAACTCGTACTTTAATATATACGTTATTTTTACTGTCATAAACTGCATATACGCCATTTTTCTTCACTTCAACACCAAAACGGTTATAGCCTACTCGGCTAGCGCTCGGCATAGAGCTCGACAGGCTTCTGAGTTGATATATTCCACCTTGACCAATATTATTACCGTAAAAGTAAAGCACTCCATTGGTTACCGTAGCATAGAAAGCACCGTTTGATGCGCCAGTATACTGTCTATTTAGAAAATCATAACCATTTTTTGCACCATTATTCTCATAGGTCAGGCTGGCAGTACCACTTTTAAGCCTACCTTTAAGAGCATAATAATACTCTATATTTACTTTTCCAGCACTGTCTGAACTTAAAACCGCCGCTTTAACTGGCGATAAAAACAATAAACCACTCAGTATAACCAAAAATGTAGCAAAAATCTTATTTTTAAAAAATGACATATAATTTATATAAAAATAGTAAATAGAAAGTTTTGTAACCTTATAATGATTG
>CAZQNF010000005.1:0-17844 GCA_964594675.1 uncultured Gammaproteobacteria bacterium
AAGGCCAAGTGGTGCAAAATCAGCGTACCATTTTGGGCAATATGCAAAGTGTCGCGACCTGTCCAACCTGCCAAGGCCGCGGTGAGCACGCCAGTAAAAAATGCAAGCATTGCAGTGGTAGTGGGGTAATGGCGAAAAGTTCAACGTTAAAAGTAAAAATTCCAGCTGGAATTGATGAAGGGCAATCCATTCGTGTTACCGGTAAAGGCGAAGCGGCTCCGCATGGCGGGCAAGCCGGAGATTTGTATGTCATGGTGCACATAAAAGCCAGCAAGGAATTTCATCGTGAGGGGTTTGATGTTTTTACCGATAAAGAAATTAGTTTCCCACAAGCTGTGCTAGGCGATACGGTCGAAGTGCTTACGCTCGACGGAACGGTTAAAATGGTAATTCCTGAAGGTACAGAATCAGGCCAACTTATTCGCCTCAAAGGCAAGGGTATTACGCACTTGCAAAAATCTTCTCGCGGTGACCAGTTTGTGCGGGTAAAAATTCATGTACCCAAGAAGGTAAATAAGCAGACAAAAGAAGCTCTCGAAAAATTAACCAAAGTTTTATAGGGGTGGATTTGAAAATTGAATGAGTTTATGGAAGCGCTGCGTCGCGATATTAAAAATTTTAATGAAACGAGAGATGTTCGTATTTTTCGAAATTCTTTGGATGTAAAATCCGTGTTAGAACAAACTCGAGAACAGGGGTATGTTTTTAGGGCTGATGCGCTGGAGTCTGATGTATTGTTTGAATTACAAAAAGAAATCGATCATCTTCGGCTGGAAGTAGGAGATCATGTTACATATCCTATTAATGCTGGCACGCCAACTGAGGTAAAACAGTTGCATGCTCGGGCGTATACAATACTAGAAGATGCCAATGCTCCGGCGCATGCGAGTGAATTGTGTAGAACGATGGCCGATATAGTTAAAAAGACAAATATTTATCCCGGCGAGCTTTCGTCTTGGCTGCTCAATGAAATAGGGTATCAGCGTTATCGCAGTTCGTCTGACTGGATTGGTCCTCACCGTGATCGCAGAACCGATCAGCTTCTAAGTTTTACCTTTACTATTTCTGGTTCGGCCTGGGTTCATATATACGAATCAGAAGTTGATCCGCCGGATTATAAAAGATTGAGAAAAACAGCTTCATTTCTTACTCAGCCTGGAACCGTGATGGTTTTGCGTGCCCCAGGTTTTGGGTCGGGAATACAGAAAATTCATGAAGTTATGCCGCCACAGAATGGAAAAAGGGATATTCTTAACTTACGTATGCGACCGAGAGTTTTGCCGCGTCCAGGGCAAGAATTGGTTTAAGTTGTGCAAATATTTTTACTTTTGAAAGCAGGCTGTTTTTTGTTATACTTAGGCCACTATGGCTTTTTCTCAGGGTGATTTTGAAAAGTTTTATAACGAGCACGTTGATAAAGTCTATCGCTTTGTCCTGTTTCGGGTTGGCGTAAATAAAGAAATTGCCGAGGACTTGGTGTCGGAAATTTTTATAAAAGCGCTCAAAAATTTTGCCAGTTATGATGTTTCTTTAAGCCAAAGCGCCTGGATTATGACCATTGCTCGTAACCATGTTATAAACTATTATCGCGATAATAAGTCGCACCAAACTCTGCCGGAAGATGAAGAAAACGCAAATGATAGTTTCTGGCTTAAGGAAGCTAAAAATGCCTTTAGGAAAGATGAATCTCAACAAGAGTTATACGAACTTCTTAAAAAATTAAGTGTCGATGAGCAGGAAATTGTAACTTTTCACTATATAATGGGGTATAGTTATATAGAAATAGCCCAGATGAAAGGTGTTAGCGCAGGTTCTATCAAGATAGCAGCACACCGGGCTATCAAAAAAATGAAAAAAATTTTATGAAATATATGAATTATCAATTGTGGAAAATAAAGCGATCTTTGTCGCCATCTTCGGCTTTTAAAAAAAAATTATTTGAGCGTCTGAGTGAAAGTTTTGAAAATGCTACGCTGATAGTTCCTTGGTACCAAAAGACGTTTTGGCGATACTCAATGGCGGGGTTTATGGGAGTGGTAATAGTTGGTTCTACTGGCGTCTACGCATACGCCAGCCCAAATGTTTCTGAGGGGGCAGTCCTGTATCCACTGAAAGAACAAATAGAAAATATCGAAGAAAAATTACAAACAACTCCGGAAAAGAAAGCACAGTTTTACCTTAAGAAAGTGGAACGTCGCGAAGCAGAATTAAAAGTGTTAAGCGCTAAAAAAATAGCGAGTCGTAACACGGTAAAAAAAATAGAAGAAGCTAAAACTAAGTTGCAAAATATAAAAATTGAGCTAAAAGATAAAAGGTTAAAAGACAAAAATTTACCAGAAAAAATTAACCGACAGTTGGAAAATGTGCCTAAAATCAAGTCGCCACAGAGTGAAAAAAAAGAGCAAAAATTTGACGAAGAAGTGCGGGCGCAAAATTCAACGACTACCCAACTATTTGGTCTAAAGTTACAAAATAGGCTTAAAACAAAGAAAAATAGTCGTTGATTTTACTAAAAAAATCCCTTAAATAAATAGGGTTTGGTTTTACAAAGAGAAAATACTATTCTTGATTTTAAGATTGGTATTTTTCTTTCACTTTTTGTCAGTGTAAAGAGGGTTGGAAGTATAAGAATTTAAATCAGACGTTTTTGTTGAAAAATTTTTAGAGCATTGCTCTGGTCGGTATGATTATTGGGATTATCTAGAATACGATTTACCTCTGCGTCAGCGGCTTTGTTGCCGTCTCTGAGAGTATGGCGAAAGCTAATGGAAATAAACTCTTCGGACAATTTTTTAACTTGGCGGTAGAGTTGTTGAAGAGTAGGATCTTTTACTTTATATTTCCCCAGCATTTGTTTCACTACCAGCTCGCTGTCAAGCACACATTCGGCTATAGTTCCACCAAGTTCTTTAGTTTTTTTGAGGGCAAAGATAAGTGCGGAATACTCGGCAAAATTATTGGTCTGTACTCCCAGGTATTCACCACCCGCAAACAATACTTCTCCTGCTTCGTTTTTTATTACCACACCACTGGCCGATGGGCCCGGGTTGCCACGTGATCCGCCGTCGGTAAATAAAATTATTTTCATACTGTTAATATGCCAATTTTGAGACAATATTATTGTCGGTAGTATCTATAAAATAGATAAATCGCTCTTCGGTATCAACAGCGATATTTTTCATGGTTTTCGTGAGAAGTGGATAGAATAAGAGCTGATCAGGGTAAAAAACTTGAAAATCGTTATTTATAATAAGTCCAAGCAGTGATCCGCCACTCAGAGAAACCAATTGGTTAATTGTATCGGCCGAGCGGTATAAAAGTTTTACTTCTCCCTTTGTATACGTCCAAATTTCATGACTATTCCAGAAAAACCATTCATTATCACCAACCTCTATAAAATGATCACCGGGTATATCAAATTTTTTATTGTCGTTGATAATGCTAAAACCATTGTTCGTTTTCAGGGCGATCGTTTTTTTATAAATATGGGCGATATTATTTATGATAATTCCTTTGTCAAAAGTATAACTATTATTATCAAAGATAAGTCCTTTGTTGCGAACACTAAATTGTTTGGTGGAAGTAGTAAAATCAAGCAGCCATAAAGTATTGTCGCCAAAACCCCAGTCTTTCGTTGGTTCTTCGTTCACCAAGGTGGTTTCATTGGTTAAGATGGGATAGGAATAAATGCGGTCAGCTGTAGAATAGTAAAAAATAGGGTCAGAGCTATTTTTCCATTGCATTTTTTGGATAGCACTGGTGGTAGTAAGGGGAAGGGTAATTTCTTCACCGCGTTGCGTATCAAATACCCGGAGAGTGGAACTGGTAGGATCAAAAATAGAAAAATACGTATCTTGCGCTGACCATTGTATATCAAGGTGAGAGGCGTCGGTCTGATTCAGGTTGGTAATAAAAGAAGTTTTCTTGGTGTTAAAATTTAATAGGGATAGGATCTTTGGGTTGGTGTGGGAGAAGTAGAGAAGGTATTTACCATTATGGGACAGTTCTATTCTGTCCGCAGCAAGTTTAGTAATTTGTTCTGGTACAGATTTTTTTAATAGTTCTAGGTGTTCAAGGTACAAAGTTTGTTTAACATTGATGGTAATTTCTTTGTTAAAATCATGGTAACCAGGGGCACTAAGGCGAAGTTGGTAGGTTCCAGGCTTAATATTTTGGGTGAGGGGCATTTCATTTTTTAGGGCAACGTTGTTTAAGAAAGCCCGAGCAGTTTTGGGTTCGGTATTAATATTAAGGGTGCCGATGGTGCGAATTAAACCATTTTTCCAGTCGTAGCGATAGCCGACAGTGTAGAGAAGTAGCAGGGGAGAAATGGTTAAAAAGGCGGTGATAAATACACCAAGAATAACGTAACGAAGGGGTCGATGGAGAATACTGCCAGGATATTCCATTGCAAAAAGCTTAAGGGTATAATATACTTACCCACGATACTATAAAGAAAAATTGAAAAAAATTCAATAGCTAATTATGAGTTATTTAGTAATCGAAGGTGGAAAAAAATTACAAGGTGAAATTGCGGTACAGGCCAACAAAAATTCGGCACTTTCTATTATAATAGCAGCTTTGGCTATTAAAGGTGAATCAACCATAGTTGATGTGCCAAATATCGAGGAAGTGCGCCGACTTATTGAGCTCTTGCGCAGTATTGGTGCGCGTATTGATGATAGTAAACCACATGTTTTAAAAATTGATGCTTCGCAGGATTTAAATATATCGGCTATTGACCGGAAACTTTGTGAAAAATTACGGGTTTCTCTGCTGCTTACCGGCGCGCTCGCGGCTCGGGAAAAATCCTATAAACTCTATAAATCTGGTGGTTGTAATTTAGGCGAGCGAACTGTACGGCCACTCTGGTATGCGCTTGCCAAACTCGGGGTAGAAGTAACTTCGGAGAAAGATGGTTATAGAGTTAAAACTCTCAACCTTAAAGCAAATAAAGTGGTGATGTACGAATCCGGTGATGTAGCTACCGAAAATGTTATTATGGCAGCGGTGCTGACTCCAGGGGTTACAGAGATTAAAATGGCTTCGGCCAATTACATGGTGCAAGATTTGTGTTTTTTTCTCAAAAAAGCCGGGGCGAAAATTGAAGGTATCGGTTCGACTACTCTTAAAATCACTGGTATTGCAAAACTCAAGAGTGTAAAAAATTATCCGATCATGCCAGACCCGATTGTAGCGATGACGTGGATTTCGATTGCCATTACTACACATTCCCATTTAGTAATTCGTAATTGCCCGCTCGAATTTTTAGAATTGGAGCTCGAAAAACTGTCGGTAATGGGGCAAAAATATGAGATTACGAATCTGCGAAAATCAAAAAATGGCTTGTTTGAAGTCGGGGATATTGCGATTATTCCAAGCGTGCTCCAGGCACTCTCAGATAAAATTTATGGTCGGCCTTTCCCGGGTTTAAACATTGATAATTTACCCCTATTTGTCCCGATTCTTACCCAAGCCAAGGGCCGAACATTGGTCCATGATTGGGCGTATGATAATCGAGCGATTTATAGTTTAGAACTCCAAAAATTGGGCGCGCAGATTACGCTGCTTGATCCGCACCGCGTGTGGGTAGAGGGGCCAACCAAATTTACGGCTGCTGAACTGATGTGCCCACCGGCGCTACGCCCGGGAGTGAACGTCCTTATCTGTATGCTTGCGGCTTCCGGCAAATCCATTCTTCGAAATACGTATATGATTGAACGGGGGTATGAGGATTTTTATGAGAATCTGAATAAATTGGGTGCTCGCATTCAGGTGTTTAAAGAATAAATTTTACAGTAAAGGGATTATTTAAGAAATTACACATTTTATGGAAAATTCTTCTCCGGTACAAAGGCAAGCTCAAGGATATATTCGTACATATTTATTTGTTATTGGCTTGGTGGTTACGTTTGGTCTTGGGATTCTTGTCGATAGAAATTGGCAGCGAACTAATGAGATGCAAAATTCAAATAGCATCACTTCGTCTTCCAGTATTCCAGTTATGGTTAATCGTTCTACGAACCGCGCCAGCCTCGACTTTAAACAATTTTGGCAAGTTTGGGACGATATTAAGGCGAACTATGTTAAAAATCCAGTCGAGGATAGTGATCTCATGTATGGCGCGATAAAGGGAATGGTGGCCGCTCTTAAAGACCCGCATTCCGTCTATTTTACTCCCAAGGAAGCCAACGAATTTAATAATGATTTGTCAGGAAAATTTGAAGGTATTGGGGCCGAAATTGGCCTTAAAGATGGTCAGATTGTGGTAGTGGCGCCCATCCCAGGTTCGCCAGCCGAAAAAGCCGGGCTTAAAGCCGGAGACAAAATTTTGGCCGTCGATAAAGAATCGACTGCGGGTATGGAGGTAGAAGCTACGGTTGGAAAAATTCGTGGCGCTGGTGGTACGAAAGTTGTGCTGACGATTATTCCAGTTGATAAAAAGGAATCAACTGACATTACTATTACTCGAGCTGTCATTAATGTGCCGTCCGTAACGCTGGAAATGAAACCAAATAATATTGCCTACTTGCGCATCAACCAGTTTAATGAAAAAACCATGCCCGAGCTTGATACATTTATCAAACAGATTAAACAGAAACCATTAAATGGAATTGTACTTGATTTGCGTAATAACCCCGGTGGATTATTGTATTCAGCGATTACGGTAGCGAGCGAATGGGTAGAAAAAGGCGTTATTGTGAGTGAAAAAGATGTAAACAAGCATGAGGAAAAACAGTATGCCAACGGTCAACATCGTTTAAACGGTATTAAAACCATTATTCTCGTCAATCGCGGTTCAGCGTCGGCCTCAGAGATTGTGGCTGGTGCCCTTCAGGACTATAAACTGGCGACGATTATGGGCGAGAAAACATTTGGCAAAGGTTCGGTACAGGGCATAGAAGATTATTCTGACGGCTCAGCGCTTAAACTTACTACCGCGGAATGGTACACGCCAAACGGCAAAAATATTAATTCTGATGGTATTCATCCGGATGTGGAGATAAAGCAGGAAATTGATGCAAAAAATCCAAGTAAGGATAATGTGCTCGAGAAGGCTTTAGAGATGTTAAAGTAAATATGGACAGTTTAATAAAATATAGTGGAAACCCTCCTGTTGATCAGTTTAAGCCAAGAGAAAGTGGTGTAAATCCTGCTTTGGCAGAAACAAGAGAGCAAATGAACGAATTGCAGGATAGATTTTCACAGGAGGTGGAAAAGTTTTTTTCTGCCATAGACCAAGTGGTGTCTGGGCTAGTAGACTTTAATGGTAGTATAATTCAAACTATTCGAGGAATCAGTTTGGAACAAATTTTGCAATTGCAAACTGCTAAAGGATATTCGTCCAAGTTTACTGATTGTATTCTTGCGGGTAATAATAAGTGGTTTTATTTTTCAAATCACACGGTAGAATTTGTGGTTGATGCTGATGGGACTATGGATTGTGAGATAAAAATAGGCTCGGGAAAGGTATCTCTAAGGGTTAACAACCGGCTATATAGCGAGTATGATAAGTTTGCCCCTAAAAAAGTGGTAAGAAGTGGGAAGTATGATAATTTAAAGATCAAAATTACTCCAGTTGAGGATCGGTATGCGAGTACTCGTATTGATTTGTTTGCCGATGTTCCGGTTTTGCTTGAAGTAACTGATACGAGAGTAACATCGCCATTGGTTTATAGGGAAATTGATGTAGATGGTACGGTGCAATTACTTTTATCTCAAGATGTAAGTTTAAGGGTGGAGCAAGGAAAAAGCGGTTTAAAAGATGTTAGAGCGCGTTTAGAGTTTGATAGATTGCCGAGCAGTGTAGAGTTTTTTGATGGTACTCGTCGTTTAGATCCAAAAGATTTGCCGGTAATAAAAATAGTTGACCCTAATTTAGAATTTAATTTTTTTTCGAACTATCCTAATGATTCTAAAGTACTTAAAGTACGTATACCAATGAGGATTAATATATTTGATTTAGTTGCTAAAATAAAAAATTCGGTAGAACAAAAAAAACTACCATCAAGGTCTCTTTTTTTGAGTAAGTAATATTGAGTTTTTTTGAAAAAATACTAAAAGCCAATAAATTTGAATTTATTGGCTAAAAATTTTTGATAATCTTGGGCGATCTTACAAACATAAATAAATTATTTTATTTATGTTGATTCGGATTTAAATTCTCTCTTCCCAGCGTTTATCTGTTTCAACCTCAAGTTGCAGAAATACTTTTTTATTAAGCGCGACTTCCAGCTCTTTACGCGCGGCAATGCCTATTTCTTTTATGGCTCGGCCACCTTCACCAATAATCATTTTTTTGTAGCGTTTATCGAGAGTAAAGACATTGGCTTGAATAACAATAACATCGGGTTTATCTTCCACGCTTTCAATTTCTACATGGGTGGTATAGGGAACTTCTTTGCGCAGAGCCATAAATATTTTTTCGCGGATAACTTCGCTCATCCAGAAATCTCGGCCAATGTTGGTAATTTGGTTGGGTGGGTAGAGCGGCTCGCCAATCGGCAAAAGTTCCATGATGCGTTTAACAAACGGCTGGACATGGCGATTAAAGAGGGCGGACAGTTCAAAAACGGCCGTAAAATTTTCGCTGAGTTGCAAGTAGTCGTCAAGATATTTTTTTTCTGTTTTTGGTAAATCTGATTTATTTAAAACCATGATTTTAGGGATATCGAGATTGCGAATCATGGATAAAATAAATCGCTCTTCCGCCTGGATAGCTTTGGTAGGATCAACGATATAAACCACCAGATCAATATCTTGTAGCGCCTCATGCGCACTTTTCATGAGTTTTTGCGACAGAAGCGTATGTTTTTCCTTAAAAATACCTGGAGTATCAATAAACACTACTTGTCCTTCCGGAGTATTCAGGACGCCGTGGATAATATTGCGAGTCGTTTGGGGTTTATCAGTTACTGCAGCAATTTTGGTGCCAATTAAACTGTTGATTAAAGTCGATTTTCCCACGTTAGAGCGGCCGAGCAGGGTAACAATGCCGGATTTGAGGAGTGGTTTTTCTTCAGGAATTTCAATGTCGGTTTTTTTCTTTGACATAAGTATTAGTTTAGAAATTAGTTTTTAGCTCTATTAATGAGAAAACAAATATAGCATCTTATATTTTATGTGTTTTTACAATTTTTCAGTATCTTGAACTATCTGGGTATGGAGAGTATACTAATGGAGTTTGAAGAATTAATCAAATTCTTTTTTATTTTATGGCTAAGCCAAAATACATTTTCGTCGTCGGTGGGGTAATGAGTAGTGTGGGAAAAGGGGTTGTAGCTGCCTCAGTTGGGGCCATGATGCAATGCCGGGGGTACAAAGTTACGAATGTAAAATGCGACATGTATGTGAATATCGACGCCGGGACCATTCGCCCGACCGAACATGGTGAGGTGTTTGTGGGTCTCGACGGTATTGAAGCTGACCAGGATTTGGGGAATTATGAACGTTTTACCGGTAACCCCATGGGTCGGGCGAATTACTTGACCACCGGGCAAGTGTACCAAGAAGTGATCCGTCGCGAGCGAAATCTCGAGTTCAAAGGCGAGGATGTCGAAGTCGTGCCGGATGTTCCGAATGAAATTATTCGTCGCATCAAAGCTGCTCAGAAAAAAGACGAAGCTGAGGTGGTGGTAATAGAACTCGGGGGAACAGTGGGAGAATATCAGGTACTCTTGTTTTTAGAGGCAGCCCGTATTTTAAAAGTTCAGCAACCAAAAGACGTGGCGTTTATTCTCGTAAGTTATTTACCGTTGCCGCATCATGTGGGTGAAATGAAAACCAAACCGACCCAGTATGCGGTTCGGACGCTGAACGCCGCGGGTATTATGGCCGATTTTATTGTAGCGCGTGGCGAAGAAACGCTCGACACTCGTCGTCGTGAAATTTTAGCCCATGTTTGTAATTTGGTGGAAGGAACAGTGGTGGCGGCGCCAGATGTCGCGAGTATTTATGAAGTACCGATGCTTTTCCACGAACAAGGTTTTGATGCTCGACTCTTAAAGATTCTGGGGCTTAGATCGCGAAAAAATGAATTTAAGCCGTGGGAAGATTTAGGAAAACAGATTTCTAATGTCAAAAAAACTATCAAAGTCGGAGTCGTTGGAAAGTATTTTAGTACCGGCGCTTATACCCTTGCAGATTCGTATATTTCGGTAATTGAGGCTATAAAACATGCAGCCTGGGCGAGTAATGCTAAGCCGGAATTAACCTGGATTGATGCAGAAAGTTATGAAAATAATCCGGAAAAACTCAAAGAACTTAGTAATTTTGATGCAGTTATTGTACCGGGTGGGTTTGGTGCACGTGGAGTGGAAGGAATTATAAGAGCTATTGAGTATATTCGTATACACAATATTCCTTTTTTAGGTATTTGCTATGGTATGCAGCTCGCGAGCATTGAGTTTGCACGCCATGTGCTCGGAAAAACACAGGCTAATACGCTTGAAAATGATACAAAAACGCCGGATGCTGTAATTCATATTAATCCGTTTCAAGCTGAGAATGTTAAAAATAAGCATTATGGTGGCACAATGCGTTTAGGGAGTTATGTTTGTAAATTAAAAAAAGGCTCTAAAGCAGCTAAGCTTTATCAAAACGAAGAAATCAGCGAGCGTCATCGTCATCGTTATGAGTTTAATAATGATTATAAAGCACCGATGGAAGAAAAAGGTATAATTTTTTCTGGTATAAATCCAGAATCAGATCTGGTGGAAATTATTGAACTTAAAGATCACTCGTATTTTGTTGGCGTTCAATTTCACCCAGAGTTTCAGTCGCGACCAATGAGTCCACATCCGTTGTTTGTGGGGCTCGTTAAGGCGGGTTTGAAGTAGGATAATAAAATTCCTTTGAATTAAGTTTGGAGTAATTTTAGATATTGGGTGATACTGAGAAATTGCATTAGTTTATTTTTACTTGTTGACAGTTCGTTGTTAGTGCTCTAAGGTACATAATGATTTTAATTCACTTAAATGAATCATTATGAACACAGATACTCAAATGGACGCTATTGAAATTATTGAAGCCGACCACAAAGTCGTAGCTGCTCTCATGGATAAAATCGCGAATACCACTGAACGTGCAGAGGTAACTCGCGAAGAGCTTTTTGCTAAGCTCAAACTCAATCTGGATGCTCATGCCGAAATGGAAGAACAGGCTTTCTATCCGGCAATAGAAGAGGCTAAAGAAACTCACAAAATTACCCTGGAAGCTTTTGAAGAGCATGCAGTGGTAAAAGATTTGTTGGCTCAACTGGCTGCTGAAGATCATAATACTGAAGAGTGGACCGCAAAATTTACGGTACTCAAAGAAAACGTGGAGCATCACGTAAAAGAAGAGGAAGAAGATTTATTACCAAAATCGAGGAAGATTCTTGGTAAAGATAAGCTCATGGAACTTGCTCCGCGTATGCTTGCTGTGAAAGAAAAGTTTTTGAACAAAAATAGTTAAAAAATAAATAATAAAAAACCAGAGTGTAAAAACTCTGGTTTTTTTATCGCCCGGCCATCCGTAAAATTACGTTGATGGTTCTAAGTAAAATAATTCCATCAAGAATTGCCGTGCGGTTTTTTATATAGTACAAGTCATATTCTAGTTTACGAAGATTTTCTTCCAGATTTCCGTAATAGCCATGGTGTAGTTGAGCCCAGCCAGTGAGACCCGGTTTTACCAAATGTCGCAGCGTGTAAAATGGCATTAGATTGGTCAGTTCGCTTACGAATTCCGGGCGCTCGGGGCGTGGACCGATAATGGACATATCGCCTTGTAAAATATTCATAAATTGCGGCAGTTCGTCAAGGCGGGTCCTGCGTAAAAATCGGCCAATATAAGTAATTCGTTTGTCATCAATCTTAGCAAATTCTGGCCCGTTCAGCTCGGCACTACCCATGCTACCGATCGATTGCATGGTGCGATATTTTATAATAGTAAAGTTTTTGCCCATTTTGCCAATGCGTGTTTGGCTGAAAAAAATTGAACCTCGTGAAGTTAATTTAATGAGTATAGCGATAATTGGAAAAGTAATAAACCAGATAAGTGCAATAAAACACCCAGCTATGTAATCGATGATAATCTGAAAACGGTCATACATTTTGGAGCGCTGTTCGGAAAATTTGGTTAAAAACCAATCTTCTGAAAAGGTAAATGGTGGAATTCGGCCAGTAATTTTTTCATAAAAGTCCGCGAGATGAATAACACGTGTACGAAAGATGAATTGCTGGTAAAGTTTGTTCCAAAAAGATGTGCTATTTCTAAAATCGGGGGATATTATAATAATGTCCGGAAATTTATTTTGCTGCAAGCTTGTCTCATAGCTCTCCAAAGAAGAAAAAATGGGGTAGGGGAGATCAGTAAATTTATTATCAGTGGTCGTATTTATGATAGCACTGATTTTATAGCCAAGCTGATCGGTTGTGTGGATTTGTTCAATAAGTTCGTGAGTGGCTGGGTTAAGACCGACTATAAGTATTGTTTCAAGCCAATTTTTAAATAAAAATCTATTGCTCGCAGTTCTGAGGATGCTGATAAATCCAAAACCAAGTATGGTGGTAAGAAGAAGGATGGTTTTTGGGGTAATAAACTGTTTAGCGTTTATATAAAAGTAAATAATGCCAACTATGAGCCAGATAAGACTGCTTATTAAAATTTTTTGGTAAAAAAGCCAAGTATTTTTGCAATTGCCCAAATCGTATAATCCAGCAATAAATAAAATAACAATGGCTAAAAAAAATAAGCCAGACAAAGGTACGAGTAGGCTATGCAACGCTGTAAGCGACCAAGACCAATTACGAATAATAATAGCGAGGCTAAGGCCCAAATAAAGACAGATCAGATCACTCATGGCTAACAGTAGCTGTTTGGTACGATACATATTTTCTTCTCAAGATAAATTTGGTATACTGACTCTATCAGTAAGTATCTAGTTTTAAGAATATACCATTTTTACCAAAAAAATCAATATTGCTCTTGGTGGGAATTTTGTTGTTACCTACGACTTTTTGTTTAGCGCTAGAACCTAATGACACGTATTATGTCTGGCAGCAACCGGTCTGGAATAATGTTAATGCGCCAGCTGCCTGGGATATTTCGACCGGTTCAAAAAATGTAACCGTGGCAGTGGTTGACAGCGGAGTTGATGTCCTAAACAAAGATCTCAAAGATAATATTTGGACCAATATAAATGAAATTCCGGATAACGGTATTGATGATGATCGTAATGGTTTTATAGATGACGTGCACGGATGGAATTTTATTGATAAAAACAATAATCCTCGCAACCTGGAAATAGGCGGCACCTCCAGTAAAGGAGCGGTTGAACATGGCACGATCATTGCTGGGCTCATTGGGGCAGTAGGTAATAATAACCAATATGGTACTGGTGTTAACTGGCAGGTGCAGATTATGCCGCTTAGAGCCATTGAAAGCACCGGGACCGGATCAGTGGGTCAGGTAATAAAAGCTATTAATTATGCGGTAGATAATGGGGCTGATGTCATTTCCTTAAGTTTTGTTGGCCCGAGTGCTGATGATGATTTACGTCAGGCATTGTATGTGGCGTACCAAAAAGGAGTGGTGGTAGTGGCCGCGGCTGGGAATGCTCAGGTGGAAAATCAAGGAAATCTTAATGTCTATCCCGCCTATCCGGTTTGTTTTGATAATAATGGAAGTGAGAATTGGATTTTAGGCGTCTCATCCATTGATTTGCAGAATAAGCTCAGCAGTTTTGCGAGCTTTGGGAATTGTGTGGATTTGGTTGCGCCTGGGGAAAAGATTTTTAGTACGGAAGTTTTTGCGCCAAGTCAGGGATTTGAGTCGACCTTTGGTGGCGAATGGGGTGGAACATCTTTTTCCGCGCCGATTGTAGCGGGAGCGGCTGGGCTTGTAAAAGGTATTTTTCCAGCTTTGCAAGCCTCGGATATTATCGGTATTTTACTTTCAACGGCCAATTCGATTGATGTGCAAAATAGTGGCTTTGAGAATAAGCTCGGTGTTGGTCGGTTAAATGTAGGTGCTGCTGCCAAAAAAGCCTGGGCTATGAAGCAAGCTTCGTTTAAAGGTAAAACCGTGTTATTTTTAAAGCAAAATACTGTTTTTCGCCTTGATACCGATACTAATAATATAACTCAAATTTATGATGCTAGTCGTAATCAGGGGCGGGTAATATCGGCTAGTCCGCTCTTTACTGGTGACGGCAATAAGGTGGTAGTGCTACTGCAGCGTGACAAGTTTTTCTATCTGCGCCTTATAAATGAGGCAGGAGTTTTGGAAAAAGAGGTATATTTGCCTCCGACCAATGATGGGAATGTTTTTAAAAAAATTAAAGGTATTGATCGGCGTGGAATAGTGGTAGAAGAAATAAATATAAAAAAGAAGCAAAGTATTTTTACTGGGTTTTCCTTACAGGGAGACAAGGTAAAAAGTTTAACCCTGCCCCAGGCAGACGATTGGGGAGTTGATAGTGAAAATAATTTAGTACTCGCTTGGTTGCAAAAAAATAATTTAGTCGTTAATCAAATCGATTGGAAGGGAAAAAAAATACATGAATTTTCCTGGACCGGGGTAAATGCGATCTATGATTTAAAGGTTGGCGACATCTTAAAGCAGCCCCAAAGTAACGACCAAGTAGTTATGCTTATAAGGCAAGGCAATGAAAAGATCCAAATTATTGCTGATTTTGTGACGCATAGTTATCGACAAGAAAGGTTTACTTGGACCTTAAGGGGAAGTCCACAACTTTTGTTGTTTGATGCGGCTGATGATGGTATGGGTCAAAATATCCTTATTTACTCCCCGCTCGGAGGCACTGTCACCTTACGTACTGCGCGTGGTAAAGTTGTTAAAGATTTTACGTTTCCATCTTTAGGAGAAATAGTATATTAAGAAGGCTAAATTCGTTATCATAAGTAAATTATGGTATTATCATCTATAATTAAATCGTGATTAAAATTAATGTATGGATACACCTATTTTTGAAAAGAAAAACGTACTGGTAACTGGTGGTGCTGGTTTTATTGGTTCTCATTTGTGCGATCGGCTGTTAAAAGAAGCTAAAGTTATTTGTCTGGATGATTTTTCTAATTCAAGTCCGTATAATATTAACCATCTTTTACAGTATCCAGATTTTGAATTTATTAATTATGATGTTAATAAACCTTTTAATCTCGAGGATTTTCCCGAGCTTGAAAAATTTCGGATTAAATTTCAAGGTGTGCAGGAAATCTATCATTTAGCCTGTCCAACTAGCCCAGATGATTTTGAAAAATTAAAAATGAAATCACTTTTGGCAAATTCTACAGCCATGATAAATACGCTTAATTTGGCTGTAAAATACCGAGCCAAGTACTTGTTTACGTCAAGCGCGGTGGTGTATGGTTCAGCACGAAACGATAGTGATACCTTTAAGGAAGAATATCAGGGAGCAGTTGATCATTTGTCGCCACGTGCCTGTTATGATGAAGGAAAGCGATTCGCTGAAACCTGTGTAGAAACGTATCGGCAAATTTATGGTCTCGACGCGAAGATTGCGCGTATTTTTACCACGTTTGGTCCACGAATGAAGCTTTTTGAAGGACAGGCTGTGATTGATTGGATTATGAGCGCGCTTAATAATGAGCCTATTGTTCTATATGGAGACGGCGAAGCAACAACGGCCTTATGTTATATTACGGATATCATCGATGGGTTGGGGCGTCTTATGGCGAGCGATCCGGAGATAAAAGTAGTAAATTTGGGCGGAGATCAGATTATCAAACTGGTTGATTTGGCGCAGTTGATTGTAGAAATGGTTTCATCTTCTTCCACCATTTCTGTGGGTGAACCGCTATCATTTATTACCAAAAAAGGTTTACCGGATTTGCGATTGGCTAAAAATAATTTAGGATGGTTTCCGTTGGTTCGTTTGTCCGATGGTCTGCGTAAAACTATTGATTATGCTATTGCCTTTAAGGAGTCCATGCTCTATTCCAAATCTAACACCTAACCACTTAAAAGAAGTTTTTGTTATTATTCCGGTTTGGAATGAGGAAAAGTATATTAGGGCTGTGTTAGAAAAATTGGTTTTGCTGCCTTATAGAATTGTGGTGGTTGACGATGGATCGACAGACCAAACCGCAAAATTCGTACAAAATTTTCCAGTTGATTTCATTCGTCATACCATCAATCGTGGTCAAGGAGCGGCTTTGGAGACAGGGAATCAATTTGCCCGGGAAAATTGCGCCAAGGTCGTGGTTCATTTTGATGGTGATGGGCAGTTTAATCCGAGTGATATTGCGGCAGCTTTAGAACATTTGGTAAAAAATGATTTGCATGTGGTCCTTGGTTCGCGGTTTCTCGACGATCGTTCGCATTTGCCTTTTACTAAAAAATATTTTATTCTCCCGATCGGTAGGTTGATTAATTATTTTTTAACCGGACTCTGGCTTAGCGATCCGCAGAATGGCTTTCGAGTATTTTCGTCTTACTCTCTTGCGACGGTTCGTATTTTTCAGGATAAAATGGCACATAATTCAGAAATTGTTTCGCAAATAAAAAAGCAGAATTTGCGTTTTGAAGAAATTCCGGTTGAGGTGCGTTACCACCGTTATGGCCAAGGCTGGAGAGGTGGGATAAAAATTTTGTGGGATTGGCTGGTGCACTGGTTTATTTAAAAATAAAAATTATGGTTTTAATTCAAATTATTCTTGTTCTCTTTTTTGCTGGGGCGCTGGGGCGCGTGGGGTATCGCTATGTCCAGCGTGAAATTGATGCTTCACTTTTGGTTTTGTGGGTTATGTTGTGGGTGGTAGCGATTGTATTAGTTTTGTTTCCTAACGCCAGTGCGCGACTAGCGGAGCGAGTTGGGATTGGCCGAGGCGCAGATTTGGTGGTGTATAGTGCGGTGGCGTTGTTGTTTTTTATAAATTTTCAGCTCAATGTAAAATTGGAGCGCCTTAATAAAGACATAACAACGCTTAATCGTCGATTGGCATTACACGAAGAAAAAAACAAATCTTTATGAAAATTGCCCATGTTATATCGGTTTTTTCGCCGCATATTGGTGGCATGGGCCAGGTATGTTTTGATGAAGCAAAAATGCAGACAGAAAATGGTCATCGGGTAACTGTTTTTACGCTTAGATATTCGGACACTGTCTATAATGACCAAAAGTTTCCGTTTCGGATTATTCGTCTAAAACCATTTTTAAGTTCAACAGCCGCTGGGTTTATTCCTATTCTTACCAACCATTTAAAACGGTTTGACATAGTTCATTTACATTATCCGTTTTATGGTGGAGCCGAGTGGGTATTTATCGCAAAAATTCTTTTTGGACAAAGATATGTTATAACATTTCATATGGCGGTTCGAGCTGAGAGCTTGCCAAAACGAATAGTGCAATTTGTGTATGATCATACGATTGCGCCGTTTATTTTTGCGCACGCCGAAAAGATTATTGCTATTGATAAAGATTATTTTTTTCAGCATGTTAAAAAAAGTTTCATAGGGAATAATATAGTAGAAGTTTTTAATGGTATCGATACAGATATATTTAAACCAGAGTTTAGTGATTTATCAAAACTTGATCTCGAACATTGGGTGGATAAGAAAATTATTTTGTTTGTGGGTAATTTACTCGGAGTAAAAAGGCTAGATTTTTTGATGAAAGCTTTGGTAAAACTTAGTGACGAAGTAGTATTGCTGGTGGTTGGAGGTGGGAAAAAATTGCAATTTTATAAAGATTTAGCTATTAAACTTGGTATTGAAAAACGAATTATGTTTACAGGTAGTTGTTCCAATCCACGACGTTTAGCAGCTTACTATAATGCGGCCAGTTGTCTGGCGGTGGTGTCATCGGCTGAGTCTTTT
>CAZQNF010000006.1:0-2256 GCA_964594675.1 uncultured Gammaproteobacteria bacterium
GGAAATACTTACTTTATTACAAGGCACCGGAGATAGTTCTAGAAATGTACAACCAATTGCATTATTTGAATAAACGAGTTCTTGACAAAAAGCTTATCTTTGATTAGAATACTCCCATTCTCTCAATTTACACCAATAAACATATATTTATGGCCGAAGAAATGACCAATATAAAGGTTACAGCGACCGCTGCCGCGCCAGTTGCCGACGGTATCTCACCTTTGCTTTTAAAACCAGGCATGGAAGTAAAAATCCATCAAAAAATTAAAGAAACTGATGCCAAAGGTAAAGAAAAAGAACGTATCCAGATTTTCCAGGGTATGATTCTTTCTGTTCGCCATGGTAAAGAGCAGGGTGCGACCATTACCGTTCGCAAAGTTTCCGAAGGTGTTGGCGTGGAAAGAATTTACCCTATCTATTCCCCGATTATCGCCAAAATCGAACTGGTACGCGCTTTCGAAACCCGCCGCGCCAAACTTTTCTTCGTCCGCGGCAAAAATACCCGCAAGCTTAAAGAGGTCCGAAAAACAAAAACTGCGGTTTAAATAAAAAAATGTACCAAAAAACCACTTGTCCTAAGTGGTTTTTTGATTTCTAACTTAAATAAGAATATTTACTGTAATTCAAAGCTTGATGTAAAATTGATACTCCAACTATGGAGTATCGTTGGCCTGAGGTATACGAATTTTTTCGCCATTTCTTATCCGCCTTAAAAGTGGTATTTCTTTTTGAGCAGTAACATTTTGAGCCGCAACGTCTGCCGCAACATCCTCAAGCAGGGCGTTTAAACCAGCATCAGTAAAAGAATAAGTTGGTGCAGCACTTCGCTGTTCGCTTAAGACAGAAACAAGTTCTAGTTTGTCATTTAAACGAGGTACATAATACTTTTTTGGCATTTCCATGATCTGATGGGATCGCCCTCCATCCAAGGTTTGGTCTATAATTTTTATAGCAGGAATAGAGTAACGATTAATAAAAGGCGCCTCGCCTGCCAAGGTTTCGGAGAGAGGTGGTTCCTTAAAAGAAAATTCCAGAATAATTTCATTTCTAGAGTTGGCAATGTTATTAAAAATAAAATCAGGAAATCGCTCAGATAATCTTTGTAACAGTTGTGTTATGGCCTTTTCTTTAAACGATCGTATTTCTTCTGGACTAAGTGGCCTGGTTTCGGTGGGAGTCTGTCGTTCAGCAGGAGCTCGAGTAACGCCTGTGTCGTTAAGAGCAGCGGTTGGCGGAACAACAATTTTATCTTTAGGTACATCACGATCACTCTGCGATGCAATCTGCTGTCCGGGTCTTTCTGTTGTTTTCGAAATACCTACGCCAGCTGCCGTTACTAATCCCAGAACAAGACCCGCTCGTTCGAGGTTTATTCTTAGAGCAGATTTTTATGGTGTATCTGGTTGAAAACGTGAGCCTGTTTCGGACATATTTTGTTGAGAAATAGAATTGAAATATTTTACACTTTTTAAAAACATTACAAATACTTTCCAGTCCAACTCTTCTTGTTTTTCTTGAGATCTTCTGGGGTGCCAGTGGCAATAATTTCTCCACCTTTTGCGCCGCCTTCTGGACCAAGCTCAATAACATAATCAACGGAACGAATTACGTCAACATTATGCTCAATAATAAGCACGGTATTGCCTTTATCTACCAACTGCGACAACACCTGGAGTAAGCGGTTAATATCCGCAAAGTGCAAACCAGTCGTAGGTTCGTCCAGTATATACAGTGTGCGGCCAGTTGATGGACGAGCAAGCTCCATTGAGAGTTTAATGCGTTGCGCTTCTCCGCCCGAAAGCGTGGTCGCACTTTGGCCAAGTTTAATATACCCAAGACCGACTTGACGCAAAATATTAAGTTTATCGGCAATATTACTAAGGTCGACAAAAAAGTGGAACGCTTCTTCAACCGTCATCTGTAAAATATCCGCGATATGTTTATCACGGTAACGCACCTCAAGGGCTTCATGGTTGTAGCGCAAACCATTGCATTCACCACACTCCACAAACACATCGGCCAAAAATTGCATCGGAATTCGAATGTAACCGTCGCCGGAACAAGCTTCACAGCGTCCGCCGCCTTTTACATTAAAGCTGAACTTACCCGCGTCGTACCCACGCATACGCGCTTCAGGAAGGGAGGCAAACAGATCACGAATTAAGTTAAATACGCCAGTGTAGGTGGCTGGGTTAGAGCGTGGCGTACGACCAATCGGCGACTGGTCAACGGAAATTACTTTATCAATATTTGACA
>CAZQNF010000006.1:2356-17470 GCA_964594675.1 uncultured Gammaproteobacteria bacterium
GGCGTACGACCAATCGGCGACTGGTCAACGGAAATTACTTTATCAATATTTGACAAACCTTCAATCGATTTATGCGCACCCGGATCTTCTTTAGCGCGGTAAAAATACTTGGCGAGAGCTTTACTTAAGACATCGATTACCAAAGTAGATTTACCCGAACCCGAAACACCAGTAACACAGACCATTTTTTTGAGCGGAATTTCAACATCAATATTTTTTAGATTATTTGTGCTAGCGCCACGAATGGTGAGAATTTCATTTTTACTTTCTTTTAACGGTTTTTTCTTGCGTGTAATTTTTTCGCCGCCAAATAAATACTGGGCGGTAATAGACTCTTTGCTTTTTTTAAGCTCCTGCAGAGTTCCGGCAAACAAGACCTTGCCGCCGTATTCCCCGGCTCCAGGGCCAATATCGATAATATAATCCGCGGCCGCAATCATGGCTTCATCATGCTCGACCACGATGACCGAATTGCCGAGATCGCGCAAATATTTAAGCGTATCAATCAGTTCTTGGTTGTCACGCGGATGCAGACCAACTGAGGGCTCATCAAGAATATAAATAATACCACTGAGGCGCGCCGAGAGCTGGGAAGCCAGGCGGACACGAGTGATTTCACCTCCCGAGAGCGTATTCATGGAGCGATTGAGATCGAGATACCCCAAACCCACCTGCACCAAATTGGTGAGGCGCGGCACAATTTCTTTAACAATCGGAGTGAGAATTTTGTTAGTACTTTTAACATTATTCGTCAAAAGTTCTTTTATCTCTTGGATACTTTTAGTGGCAATATCCGCGATATTAAACCCAGCAATAAAAACTGATAACGATTCTTTGCGCAAACGTTTACCCTGACAGAGCGAACAGATTTTTTCACGCATGTATTGTTCGATTTCTTTACGAACATAATCGGAATTGGTTGATAAATGTTTGGTCATGAGATCCGGAATGACGCCAGAAAATACCGTTTTCTTGGCATCAATAGTGTATTCCTGCGCACCGGTTCCGTACAAGATAAGATCGATGGTTTGACGCGATAATTGCGAAACCGGAACATTGAGAGAAAAACTATGTTTTTCAGATACGGCAAGCAAAGTTTTTTGATAAGTGTTGTAACTTCCCATCACGCGCGTCCAGGGCTGTATAGCGCCTTCCGCGAGCGTAAGGCGAAGGTTTGGGATAACAAGGGACGGATCAACTTCCATGGTAACACCAAGACCCGTGCAGCGCGAACAGGCTCCATATGGGCTATTAAAGCTAAAACTGCGGATATCGAGCGTATCAAATTTGCGATTGCATCGTGGGCACAAACCATAGGTGGAAAAAACTTCGGTTTTGTCTTCAGTAATGAGCTGAATTAAACCGTTCGATATATCAAGCGCCGTATTCACGAGCGAAAACGGATCTTGTTTTTTAATATCCGTAATTTTGCCGACGATAAGTCCAACATCATAAACTTCGTCATTCGCAAAGGGGTAGTTTAATAATTCCGTGAGTTTAATATTCTCAGCTCCAATGCGGATATTTTCAAAACCAGCGCGTTCAATCTGCGAAATGAGTTCTTTGGGCTGGACTTTTTGCTGAATAATAAGGGGCGCCACGACCATAATTTCGGAATACTTGCGGGCGAGCGTACGGAGTTTTTCCGCGATTTCGCCGGGCGTATAGGCTTTTACCGGTAAATGACAATCCGGACAAAACTGCTCACCGCCGCGGGCGTAGAGAAGACGTAAAAAGTCGTAAATTTCGGTAATCGTTCCGACTGTGGAGCGAGGATTTTGTGTGGAAACACGTTGGTCGATCGCGATCGTGGCTGATAAACCTTCGATAGAATCAACATCGGGCTTATCACGTGTTTCCATAAATTGCCGCGCGTAACTCGACATTGATTCCGCATAGCGACGCTGACCCTCAGCATAAATAGTATCAAATGCGAGACTTGATTTGCCGGACCCTGACAAACCGGTTACCACCACTAACTGGTTTTTAGGAATATCCAGATCAATGTTTTTAAGGTTATGGACGCGTGCGCCACGGATTTTAATAGTGTCAATCATAAAATTTTATTAAATTTAATCGCAAGCTGTCTCATCTATACTAATCAGGCCAATATTTGATATCGCTGGAAATTGAACACGATCAATATCAATATCACACACATAACCTTTTGTAATATCTTCTGGTTTTAATAAATGCTTCATAAATTCAGGTTTGTCAAAAACCTTCTTTGCTTCTTTATCTTTTAAGTATGAACAACTACACTTTATATCTTCACACCCCTTAGAGCTCTGGGAGACCAGATGATAGGCAACATTTGACAAATTAATACTACAATCATGACTATCTGGAGTTGATTGGCCGACGGCCATCCAATCATCCTGACCTCCATTTAAGATACCGCCAGCTTGTATACCCGCAGTTTCATCATTGACTTCTACGCCTAAAAATAGACCCAATATACCGCCTTTATCCACACTACAGGCATTTTTTAAATTCTCCACCCCATCATCATTATTAAAAATGTAGGGCAGATCCACGCCACTAGAATCAATGTTATCTATTTCGTCTAAACTTGAGTCGTTTTTACAAATAGCAATAAGTTTTATATTATCCCCTTTTCCAACTGCTGGTGTTTTATTTAAACCAAACGTTCCGCTTACAATCCCGGATAATAAACCGGGTGCACAATAAAAACTGGTTTCACGGCCAGTGTCTGCATCAAAATCAACACACATGGCTGGAACTTTACCGTTATTTAAGTAGCAAAAATTTCCAAAACATGGATCCTCAATACCGCCTTTTGCCAAAAAACGTTTACCGCAATAAAAATTCTTTAAATTTTCTACACTCCGGTCTTTAAGAGATAAATCAAAATTAGGGGTGGTTGGAATCTTAACAGGATTTTTTTGATCATTTGCCTGAGAGACAACTTGAAAACTTTTTTCATTTTTAATATGATCTGGGTAAGCATCACAAAATTTGGGCAATTCATTTATTGGTTTTACCATCCATACTTGAGGGAGGCGTAAATTTACAAGATCGGGATTAATATTTACGAGAATAAAATATGAACCATACGCAATAAAAAGTCCTACTACAGCTCCCACAATTCTGTGCTGAGCACTTGTAATTACTTCACCATTTCCACCAGACATGGTCCATTGAAATCCTGCCCAAATAATCATAATAGCTGCAATAATTCCAGCTGCGGTTAAAGCATACTTATACATCACTATTACGAACTCACCTACATGTAAAAACTTTGTTTGCCCGGCAAAAGAAATTTGAGTTATAGTTTGATTACCCGGTAAGCATTTTCCCCAACCAGCCCCTTTACACTCACCTTCATTTTGCACCCAACCTTCTTCGGCTTTCTTTAGTTGCTCATCTGTTAAAACAACACCATCCTTTTGTGAAAATTCTTTACGAAGCTGAACACAGTTTTCTTTTTTCCAACAAAATGGATTAAGTGCAGGATCAACTGTTTCGGCTCGAGCACTCGAAGCTAAACCTAAAACCATCAAAGCAAAAATTCCCAACCTTAGAAAACGAATTTTCATAAAAAATTACTTTATATTCTTTAAATACGTATCCCATACTTCAAAAGGAATTACGCCTTCTCTTTTTTCGCCATTTATGTAGAAAGTTGGTGTGCCACGAACCCCCAGTTTTACCCCATCGGCATAATCACGATTTATGGCAATACTGGCTTCACTTCCTTTGAGGCATGTCTGCAAACTTTCAAAATTCAAGTTATTTTCGCTGGCAAGTTTTCCGATGTCGGAATTGACCATTTTTTCCGGCAAAGCCTCCTGATGAGCATACAACCAGTTATAAATACCAAAAAAACCATTTTGCTGTTTGGCGCACCAAGCGATTTCGGAGAGTTGGGTCGCTCCCGGATGAGTGGATTCAACCGGAAAATTACGGAGCACGAGTTTTACTTTATTGCTATATTTCTGCACTACTTGGTCCATAATTGGCTTAGCCGTGAGACAATTCGGACATTTAAAATCCAAAAACTCAACAACGGTAACTTTCGGGTTAGGCGTACCTAAAAAAGGCGCATCTGGACGATTTAAAAGGGATACGTCAAGTACTTGCGGCTGAGCAGTACTGTTTTGCGCGACACTAAATTGACCATAAGACTGAATTTGTGAGGAAGATATTTCACCATTCTTAATCTGACGCCAAACCCGAAAGGTTAATATACCAATTATTATAGCTATAACAGCTATAACCCCTAGCATAATAAAACCTAAGGTTGCCCACCAGGTCTTGTACCAAGGCATTGGAATAGTCGGATCCATAAAAAAGTTTATAAACTCCTTCATTTTATACGAAAAATAGCTTTGAAGCAAGAGCCGAATTCACCTCTTTCTAACTTGAGATTTAATATATTTTTATCTTAGACAGCTACACTTATTAAAAAACAGTTCAATAAACTTTTTGGCCTCTATATTGACAACTTTCGTTAAAAATGATATTCTGAAGTCTCAATATCAAAATTTCTTATGAAAACAAATATTCACCCAACATACCATAACGATGCAACCGTTACTTGCGCCTGTGGCAACACCTTTGTTACCGGCAGTACCATGAAGGAAATTCGCGTTGAACTCTGCAGCAAATGCCACCCTTTTTACACTGGCAAACAGAAATTCGTTGACACGGCTCGTCGCGTCGAGAAATTTACAGAAATGACCGCGCGAGTTGCCAAAGCTGCTGAAGGCCGTAAAGGCAAAAAAGTAAAACAGGCCGCTCAACAAGCCAAAAAGAAATCAGAAAAAACCAAAACTGAAGAAAAATAGCTGTTTTTAAAAACAGACCTTTATTTGGTCTGTTTTTTATTTACTCTTTTTTTATAAAATATGAACAATAAATACAGTGAAATTTCCAAAAAATTTACTCAACTCGAAGCTGATTTGCAGAACCCCACCATAATTAATAACCAAGAAACACTCAAAAAAACTTCTCAGGAATATAGCGAACTTAAACCGATCGCTGAGAAAATTACTGAGCTGAAAACTCTTGAAGAAAATTTAGAGAAAAACCAAACACTTCTCACCACGGAAACTGATGCAGAAATTACTGCTATTATTCATGCGGATAATCAAACTCTGGAAGAACAAAAAACTCAAATTGAGAAAGATTTAGCTACCCTCACCCGCCCGCAAGACCCGCTTGATAAGAAAAACGTGATTATGGAAATTCGGGCTGGCGTCGGTGGCGATGAATCGGCGCTATTTGCCGCGCAGCTTTACCGTATGTACGCTCGCTACAGCGAAATGCAGGGGTGGAAAGTGGAGGTTCTCGATAGTAACCAGATCGGCATCGGTGGTTTTAAAGAAGTGGTATTTAGTATTTCTGGCCGCGGCGTTTACGGACTTTTGAAGTTTGAAATGGGCGTCCACCGCGTGCAACGCGTTCCGGATACGGAGAAAGCTGGTCGAATTCACACCTCGACCATTACCGTGGCCGTACTGCCCGAAATTGAAGAAGTGGAAATGAAGATTAACCCCCAGGATCTGCGCATCGATACGTTTTGTTCGGGTGGTGCGGGCGGGCAAAGTGTGAATACCACGTATTCAGCTGTACGTATTGTACATATTCCAACCAACACCATGGTGCAATGCCAAGATGAGCGTTCACAAGCCGCCAATCGAGAAAAGGCCATGGCCGTACTGCGTTCTCGGCTTTTTGAAATCGAGCGCGAAAAACGTGAAAAAGAGTTAACCGAAAAACGCCGTAGCCAAATTGGCTCAGGTGATCGCAGTGAAAAAATCCGCACTTACAACTTTCCCCAGGACCGAGTTACCGATCATCGTATCCACCAAAATTGGAACAATATTCCCTCTATTTTGGATGGCAACATTAAACCTATTATTATCGCTCTCCAAAACGCTGAGGAATTTAGTTTGGATAACACCAGCGATGAGGAATAAATAAAAATCGTTATCTGAAATATTTTCTGAGGTTCCCATGAAAACTATCGCACAACTTCTTAAAGATTCTTCTGAAATATTGGCTTCTGAAACTACTCTTCTTTTAGCTCTTAGATTAGGCAAAAATAAAGCATTTATTTTTGCCCACCCCGAATACAAACTTTCGATTTATGAATATATAACTTTCACCTACTGGCGCTACCGCTACAGCCAGGGCATACCGCTAGCATATCTTAGCCACCATAAAGAATTTTTCGGTCTGGATTTTTGGGTAAACAAAGATACCCTCATCCCCCGCCCAGATACCGAAATACTGGTAGAGGAAGTTTTAAAAATCATTGATTCAAGAAAAAAAGATATAGTCTACTTGGTTGACGTTGGTACCGGTTCGGGATGCATTCCTATTAGTATTGTAAAAACATCACAAAATAAAAATATAAAAACATTTGCTATCGATATTTCTAAAAATGCCCTGAAAATCGCGAAAAAAAATGCGAAAAATCATAACACCGTCATTCAATTTGCACAAGGAAATTTACTGGAGCCATTTTTTAAACAATTCAAAAATTCACCCAACCCCTTTGAGAAAAATACTTTGCTGATTATTACCGCCAATCTTCCCTATCTTACGCCACAGCAATGTAAAAACGAACCTTCGATTCAACACGAGCCGTATTCAGCGCTGGTTGGCGGGCAGGATGGACTCTATTTTTACGAAGAATTGCTTAAGCAGTTAGCACCTAAGATTAGAACTCTACCCAAAAAGGTAGAGTTGTTCTTAGAAATTGATCCGAGTCAGAATGAAGCAATCGTTCAGTTGATGCGAAAATATTTCAGCCAAGCTAATATACGAATTACTCAAGATTTAAGTGGAAGAGATAGAGTGGTCGTTTGCACAATTACTCAAAATCCATCGTTTGAGGAATAACTTCGATCCAGGTTTTGCCTGGTAACAGGGCAATTTCTACTCCAGCTTCATCATAAAAACGGGTACGATCGGTGAGGGATTTCTTTTGCCAAGTACCAGTTTTTTTCTCTCCATTCTGAAATACCCAGGCTTTGCCAGTCCCAATAGTAGCAATCTGCTTTCGCCCTTCATCATCGAGCACGCGAATAACAATTTGTTGTACCACGACATTTCGTGCTGTAATAATTTCTTTTTGTTCATCTGTACTGTTTACTTCAGAATTCAGGAGTCTTTGGTATAGTCCAAGTACTTCATTGTATCTCCAGCCCACTTTATAATTACGAGCATAGGGCAAACTAATAGTTTCGCCAGCCACTGTGCTTGAACTCGTTGTTAAAGTACCCAAAGAATTTGGAAGATAATTCCACCCGAGCCAAGTCTTTACCGGTCGCAGCGCAGCTTTTAGACTGACAACACTTTGCAAATCTTCGCTGGTAGTATACAAATTATGTGGAGCAAAATGGATATTTCCGCGATAAAAATATTTTCCAAAATAAAATTCGTTTACATCAAAAATATCTGACTTTCTGAGCATTTCCAGAGCTTGCGGCGACCCGCCAGAGTGAACATACATGGGATCACCATACTCCCGTACCCAATCCAAAAAATATGGACGAGCGCTCCGGACTGGACCAACCTTAGGAATTTCTTGACTTACATCAAACAAGGCCATATAACGGGTATATTCGCCTTCTACCGGTGCTTCATAAACCACTTTGGCTTTTGCGAGACTAGCCTGCGGGCGGGCATCTGGATGGTTATCAAGCATAATTGCAATAACTTGGGGCATGGTGCTGGTGATATCAGCAACCGCCTCACCATCGAGCAAACTCTGGAATACAGAAGTGGTTGAGCTACTTATCTCTGAAGACTCTAACGAATTTGTTGAGGTTGATGAAGAGGTGGGAGCATTTTTTACAGCCAAGCTGTATCTGCGCCACTGATAGAAGGCAATGGTTAAAAACACTATTCCCAAACCTACGCAGCAAGCAATAAAATATTTTTTGTTATACATAGGTCTATAGTGTAGCAAACAAAAAACTTGGCGTAAACCAAGTTTTTCTAAATACTAGGGACTGGGTAAAACCGGAGTGTTTTCAACTAATATGTAATTGACTGTTTGGCTGTCCTTCCAGCCTTTTACTTCAAAATAGGCATTTCTGGTCCGTGGAGTTCTCTCTATCTGGGTTAAAGATCGGGTGTCGAGATCAATTATATATACCGCGCTTTGCGCTCGACCATTGTCGAGAACTGCCCCAGCAGCAAAAGCAATCTTTTTTGTATTGGGAGAAAAACGTACGTTTCCAGCATAGGTAAAATAGCTATCAATCATGAACGTTTTTACATCACTCGGGTTATCCGTGCTCTGCACAAATACCTTTGGAATATCTTTACCACCAGTGATTTGTGTTATGCCAGCGACCCATTTTTCGTCGGGCGAAATATCTTGGGTGTAATAAATCTGTGTATTACTTTCCACTATTGTTTTTAGCTCATTTGTCTGCAAATCTATACGATACAGGATCAAAGGGTTCTGATCATTAAACATGTGATTCAAAGCTTTGTCATCAAAAAAACCAAAATAAGCATATTTATCTGTTTGCTTTATTGCAACCAAACTCATAGATGGACGATACTCTAACTGTTGGACAGCTTTACCATTTTTCTTTATAGCAATTCCTTTAGGCAAACTTTTTCCAGCAGAATCCGGAAAAACATTTTCAAAGGTAATAACTGGTTTTTCATTAGACAAAGTTTTGGAAGAAGTGGTCGTCGTGGCGATAGGTGAAGTTGAATTATCAGTCGTAGTTGGAGAAGAGGAATTATCAAGGATAAGTGATTTATCCTGACCACAACCCGATACTACTCCCAAAATTATTACCAAACTCAGTAGTAAATTTTTTTTCTTCATAGAAAATAAATAAAAAACATAGTAAAGATAGCCTACTACGTTTAAAAAATTTTTACAATTATTTTAAGATTTGAGAAGGTTTAATTGCCACCAACTTTTTAAGACAACAAAAAACGCGGTCGGTAAAGACTGCGTTTTAGTTGAAAAGTTATTTCTTTTCGGCTGGTTTTTTACCTTCAACTTTTTTGGCACCGGCAGCATCAGCAGCCGTATCAGCATCTTCTTTTTCTTTCTTTTTCTTGGCAGATTCAATCGCTGAAAGATCGGCTTGAGTCTTACCTTTATCTTCCAGAGCTTTGAGCTCGTCCTCGGTAAGAGCAGCCACACCTTTAGCCACTACATCATCATCTGAAAGAGTTACCAATTTCATTCCGGCTGGCAAATTCAAATCTTTGACTTTTAAGGTATCTTCAAAACTATTCAGTGAAGACAAATCAACTTCAATGAGCGTTACCAAATCTTTTGGCAAACATTCAACTTCAATAGATGAAATACTTACCACCAAAGTTCCGCCGAGCGCTTTTACGACTGGCGCTTCGCCCATAAACTTGAGCTCGATAGTCGCGGTAATCGGTTTATTCATATCAACGCGGCGCAGGTCAAAATGCGTAATGCGTCCGCTTACTGGGTGAAATGTAACATCTTGGATAAGCGTGGTTTCTTTACCCGCACCATTGAGAGCCAAATCGATTAAACTCGATTTGGCTGCTTTATAGAGCTTGGTAAAATCTTCCAAACTTACTTGCAAAGATTGAGTTTCTTGTGTTCCACCATAAACTACACCTGGCAATCGTCCGGTAAGTCTGGTTTTTTCTCCTTTTTCAGCGCGTTTCTCGGCTGCCAAATTATACTGCATACTTATTTTCGATTTAATAGTAAATTAGAAAATTTTTGGTTATTTTGGAATAGTTCAAAGCCTTCAATGGTTTCGTCGGTAGTAATGGCTGAGGCTTGGTATAAACGCTTTACATCCGGCAAATTAAGATCTGTTACCATACCAACGGAACTGAGTCCGTGTCCAAGCATGAGGATCATAGCGACAAAACTGCTTTCGCAACTCGGGCACGTAATATGTACCAGGCTGGCTGATTCGTTCTTGGCGAACAGTTCAGCTTTTTCGGTATCATAAACTGTCGAACAGATGGGGCATTTGGAGATAAATTTTAAAGCTTCGCGCCAGGATTCGGAATGATTTTTGGCATTACGCATAGGCATCAATTTCCGGCCATAAGGGTCGGGTATACAGACTATACTAAAATATTACAGGGGTTTTGTCAAGCTAAAAACCCTTAAAAACTTTTGCTTAAGCCAGATTTTTAAGATCTTGCTCCACTTCTCCAGCATGAACGGCTGGTTTTACACTTTCGTAAATTTTAAGAATGTTACCGTCCGTGCCAATAAGAAAAGAAATCCGGTTAATTCCCATGTATTTTTTGCCTAAAAACGACTTTTCACCCCAAACTCCATAGGCTTCTACGACTTTCTTATCGACATCTGAGAGTAGTGTAAATGGCAAACCATATTTATCGGCAAATTTTTTGTGCGAAGCCACCGAATCGGTACTCATACCAAAAACAACAGCATTTAACTGTTTTAGCTGTGGCAGGCTGTCGCGAAAATTACAGGCTTCTTTGGTACAACCCGGGGTATCGTCTTTGGGATAAAAATAGAGAAGGACGTTTTGTCCGTGATACGCCGACAACGTGTGCATTTTGCCATCCTGGTCTGGGAGAGTAAAATCTGGCGCTGATTGGCCGATAGTGAGTTTCATAGGTTGTGAATAATGAATTAAGGTTTGAGCTGTTTCCAGCCAAAGCGGATCAGTCTCGGGCTGAAGAGAGACCAGCTGTTGCATTGTAATTGCGAGGAACGAAGTGGCGAAGCAATCCCCTAGATTGAAACTGACTCTTTTAAAGAGTTAAACTTTATTTTTTCTTAATCCAGGGGATTGCCGCGTCGTTCCTTTGTCACTCCTCGCAATGACAGACGAAAACTTGTTATTGATATTTATAAACTAATAAACATGTTTTAATGTTCTTGTGCTCTTGTGCTTTCATGTTCTAGCTTAACAAACTCACGACCCAAAAGCAACCGACAATGGCTGCAGATTCGGCACGAAGGATGGTGCGACCGATGCTGATTGGTTGCAAACCCTGACTTTGAGCGAGGGCGATTTCTGCATCCGTCCAGCCGCCTTCTGGACCAATGAAGATATTTACACTTCTCTCAGCAACTTTAGTAATTGTTTTTACATCTTGCCCAGAACGATCCAAGAAAAAAGATGGGCCATCAATATTTTTTACAACCTCTTTAAATGCAACCGGTTCAGATAAGTGAGGAATTTTGCCGCGCTCGGATTGCTCGGTCGCTTCGTGAATAATTCGCTTAAGGCGTTCTTGGTTGAGCTGGGTTTTAATAGTGCGCTCGGTAACAAGGGGAATAATCTCACTTACTCCGAGCTCCACCGCTTTTTGTACCACCAGCTCAAAATTTTCTCGCTTTAAAAGTGCACAGTAGAGTCGCACAGTTCGAGTTGGATCATTGCTATTAACCACAATATCATCTAGATACACACGTATAACATTCTCTCCCAGCTGAGTAATTTTACCTTTACTTTCAATACCCTTACCGTTACCAAGGATAATTTCTTCGCCAATTTTAAGCTTGAGAACACGGTTAATTTGGTGCACCAGCAATTTTTCGGTGAGCAAAAAATTACCTTGGATGAGATCAAAATTACCAATGAAGCGATGGATTTTCATAAAAATTTATAAACGTTTTTTAGAACGTACAATTTTACGCTTACTGCGATTAAACGTTATGGCAAACCGATGAGCTTCATCGCGTACGGCAATAAGGAGGCGCTGATTTTTGCTTACAAATTGGATAAATTCTGGAGTTTTAGTTCCGAGAATAAAATCGTTGCGTTTACGCTCCGGGCCTTTGGCAATGCCAACCACCGGAATCTTTATCCGTCGTTTTTCGAGGATGCTTAAGACCGCACTCACCTGGATGCGACCACCATCGATAAGAAAAGCACTGGGCCACGGCCACTCGGAATGGTTGAGCCGGCGATCAATCACTTCTTTCATGCAGTCGATATCACTCTGCCCTTCCACAGTTTTGATAGTGAATTTACGGTACTGAGATTTTACCGGACCATTTTCATTAAAAACAACCATACTGCCGACTTTGTCACTAGTACCAAGATTGGAAATATCATAACCTTCGATGCGTAGATTTTTCAGACTCGGATCTTTTTCAGCTTCGTTTTCGACAAAACTGCGATTGAGGAGGGCGATATCCTGGATGCGCTGAAGGGACGAGAGCTGGTCACGCAGTCGAGCGGCTTCTTCAAAATTTTGGGTCTTGGCAGCCCGGTTCATACGCTTTTCCCAATCTTCAATAAGGAGTTTTTTTCGACCCTGTAAAAATAGGGTGAGCGGACGAATAACTCGTTCGCGATACTCGGGAGCGGAAATTTCTCCAGTACATTTGCCGAGGCACTCCCCCATCTGCCGGTACAAACATGGCCGATCGCTACCAGGTTCGCAGTCGGAAAAAAGAAATAAACGGCGGAGCAATTTGAGTGTCACTTTCATATTGAGGCCAGGATACGGACCAAACAAATCACGAAATTCTTTTTTCTTTTCTGGTTCAGTCATTTGTTTGAGATCATGCTGACGCAGCGTATAGACTTCCGGATAATCGTTATTGCTAATGACAATATAATTCCAACTTTTATCGTCTTTACCGAGCACGTTGTATTTGGGTTGGCGCTCTTTGATGGTGTTAGCCTCGAGGATAATGGCTTCGAGCACAGAATCCGTAGTTTCATAGCTAATATCAACAACTTCGTGGATCATTTCCTCAATCGGGCGTGGGGTTTTTTGACCCGAAAAATAACTGCGAACGCGGTTTTTGAGAGAGGTGGCCTTACCGACATAAATGAGCTCGCCCAGAATGTTGTAATACAAATAAATCCCAGGTTCATCGGGGAGAGTGGAAAGAATTTCTTTGATTTTTAGGCTGGCAGAAACCATAGGCACCATAGGCAAAGATCATTATAGCAAAAACACCCACAACAAAAAACAACCCGTGCCCTGCGCAGACTTTCACGAAGTGTGAAAATATACGCAGGATCGACACGGGTTGTGTTTGTCCCGACCTCGGCCATGTTGGCCGGGGTTCAAGGCCGGTGGTGAGGAATTACTTCCCCCTACCCTTCTTGAACGCCTTGGCGGCGTTCTTGGCGGGTTTGTCGATCTTGTTATCGACAGACTGACGGGCCCGCTCCTCCTGGCAGGCACGGTCACACTGGTTGCCGTCGGCGCGAGCCAGACTGGTAGCACCTGGAATCAAGGGCGCAAACATGATGAGGGCGCCCAGCCCCAGCCCAACGGCTGTGCGGGGAAGCGAGAAGGGACGAGAGTTGTTCATCAAAAACCCCTTGGCCAACAAGTGGCCTTCTTAGATTTTCAAGGCAACAAGACTTTACCACAAAAATTAAAATGTGTCAATTTATATTGACACATTTTAACAACTAGCTAAGAATCGGCTAGACAAAGGAATAAAAAAACAGCCCCAGGAAGGCTGCTCAATGTAAAAAACTTTAAAACTTATTCCTGCTTAGTGAAGGGATTGCTTCACTAAGATCACAATAACAAATAAAATTAGTTTTATAATTTAGAGGGGTCGACTAAAATAGCCGTAAAATCATCACGTTTTTTAAATTCTTTCCCCGACCACCACGGACCCTCACCCCTTGCCAATTCTGAAAGTTTTTGCGCATCAGCTATATTGGCAAAAACCCACGGGTCAAACGTGTCACACGTCTCACTCTGAGTTTTGTAAAAATCAATTTTTCCTTGCATCAAAAGCTCATAAGCGGGATTAAAAGGCTTCTTGCCGAGTCTCCTTATCGGATCGGAATAACAGACCTGCAAAATCCGCGCTGTCTTTAATTCTTCTTGTAAAAGTACCACCATTACTTTGGCAAAATCTTGTGAAGCCGCTTCCCAATTATCCGAAAGCCAATCGGTAGCCAGCACAAATTGTAATGTTGGATCCTGAGGGAATTTCGTTACCCATAGATAATTCGGGACATCTATACCACCATTTTTTATACCCAAACAAGCTGTTCCCAGCTGACCAATCGTATCATTACCTATCCCTTGCCATTTCTTTTCCCGACTAGACTTATAATACAGCGGGCTATCCCCAATAACCAAACTATACCAGTGCCCATCATCTCCCAGGTGTAAAATTGTAAGAGTAGTAAGTCCTATCAAACTATTCTCTACGGACAAATTTGGTTTTGTAGCTGGTTTATTAAATTCATCCCCTATATTAATATTTTCCAAAGCAAACGATAATATATTACGACCTGCCACAGACAGTTCTTGGGTTGTAATCTGATTTGATGGTTTTTCTTTCGTTGAAAATATATTTTTTAAAGGTTTTGGTGAAAGCAACAATCGAGAAAGCTCTCTTGCTACTATTCCAGATTTGCCAAAACTCCCCAAACCATCGCACACGATAAAACTTCTCCTATCCGCGCTTAGCGCAAACGCATCTTCACCGAACTTTTCGTTACTTTGCAGCGCCTGATATCCACCGCGCTTCACATCACCACAAATAACAACTGGCTTGGTTTCGTGGGTAAACAAAGCTTCTCCGCAGGGAGATTTTTTAGTTTCAAATAATCTTTGCAAATTTCCAAGCCATCTTTCACTTATACTAGAACTCATAATTAAAACCTAAAAATTTTACCGTACTGAAATATACCAACGAACAACAATCAACTTATTTCAAAATCTGTTTTACGATTTTCGTTGCCTGCAACGCTGCCTCAGCCGCTTCGGCACCAATGTGGAGTCGCGCTATCGCCTGCTCTTTGTTATTTACCGTGAGCACCCCAAACCCGACTGGCATGCCGTCTTCCATAGCCTCCAGAATCCCGTTGGTTACCAAATTAGCTACGTAGGTATAGTGATCCGTTTCACCCTTAATAATCGCCCCGATGGCAATTGCGAAATCAAACTTGTCGCTCGCAGCCATGGCCTGCACCACAACCGGAATTTCGACGCTGCCGGAAACGCGAAAAACTTTTACTTTTTGTTTTTTGATACCGTATTCCTCAAGTTTCGCCAAGGCGGACTTAAGAATTTTTTCGGTAATATCGCTGTTAAATTGGGCCATGACAATACCCACGCGGTAGTCGCTGGCATCAAAAACTTTGAACATTTTTTTGGTAGATTGTTGCATAATTATTTTTGAATAAGTTTTTG
>CAZQNF010000007.1:0-16246 GCA_964594675.1 uncultured Gammaproteobacteria bacterium
GCATATCACCAACCGCAACAACGATTTTAAATACTTAATAAACATTTTAACTATGGAAACTCCTAATTATTTTAAAGAGTGCACTCACAAAAATGTACTCATCAACTGGGCTGAAGCCAGAGAAGTACGCCGACTTGGCATGTTTGAAGTACATATTGCCGCATCAAAAGTTGAACTGGCGCGACAAATAAAACTTTTTGAATCACTGCGAGCAATTGGCTTTATGAAAAATAAATTCTTTATCAATGTGCTAAACCTGGCAGGTAACCCCTTAACCGGCCACGACCTAAGAGAAGATCGTGGCGGTCCAGGTACCATGTCGAGCATGTATGTACGGACGATAGAGGAAGCTGAGACGCTGGCTCGAGCCGGCATGCAGATTCTCCGACAACATAACATAGACGGTAATTTTGAAATTGAACAGGTACTTTCTCCAGACACAAAAGGGTATAGTGAAGACGGTATTAAAAAAATACATTGCGACCTGGCTGAATTTAGAGAACCAGATGAAGTACCCAGATACGAAAACCATGCTGTCTGGTCTGGAAGACGAAGCGAGCTGCCTACTTTCCAAACGATTGACCGGCTGCTTCGCAACGAAAGTGTGGCTCCAGCGCATCAAATTGTGGAGTTTTCCGAGCATCCAAACCCAGGCAACACCGACAAAGTAACTCGTGTAGCCACCACCTATTTTATTCCTATTCCTGGCGGCGTAATGAGCGGTCACGAAACAGTGGTTGACTTTTCCAACCTTTATATGCAACCTGTTGTGCGACAAAGATTGGGCTACGAGTACTTGTTACAGGAGCAGGTAATCTTTGTCGGCGAACCGCGCTAAATGTTCATTAAAAATTCCTACTCTGCAGTAGGAATTTTATTTTACGAAATCTTTTCCATTTCACCCCAATTTTTGCCTTGCTTCAATTCCACTTTCACCGGCACTTTAAGTTTTACCACTTGTTCTAAAGTTTCTTTTATAATAGGGGACACAACGCCTACCTGATCTTTCTTTACTTCAAAGACCAACTCATCATGCACCTGGAGCAAAAGCTGTATACTATAATCTTTCAGTTTAGGCTGGACGTTTATCATACCAATCTTTATCATATCAGCCTCGGTGCCTTGAATAGGATGATTAATGGCCATTCGTTCGGCTGCACTCCTCACCTGAAAATTGGGTGCGTGCAGATCCGGCAAATAACGACGTCGGCCAAAAAGCGTTTCCGTATAACCAAGTTTTTTACCTAGTTCGATGGTTTCTTCCAAGTATTTTTTGAGTCCGAAAAATTCTCTAAAATACTGTTCAATAAACGCTTTGGCCGTCGCTGCGGAAATTTTAGCGCGCCAACTGAGGCCATATGTTCCCATGCCGTAGAGGACACCGAAATTAATCTCTTTGGCCGCGTAACGCATCTCGCGAGTTACTTGGTCGAGCGGCACATGGTTGATGGCCGCGGCGGTCGCAGTATGGATATCGAGATCTTGATCAAAAATTTCAATCATCTTTTTGTCGTCCGCGAGCGATGCCGCGATACGCAGTTCAAGCTGCGAATAATCCGCGCTGAGGAGTACATTGCCAGGTTCAGCCACAAAGGCTTTGCGAATTTCCCGGCCTAAATCCGTGCGAACAGGAATATTTTGCAAATTCGGGTCCGAGCTGGACAAGCGACCAGTTGCCGCCACGGTTTGGTTAAAACTGGTATGCAGTCGGTGGGTTTTTTTGTTTATTAAAGTTGGCAAAACATCAATGTAAGTGTTTTTGAGCTTAGCAAGTTCGCGGTAACTTTCAATTTCATCAATAATCGGGTGAACACCGCGCAATTTTTCGAGCTGTTCGGCAGCGGTTGAGAGTCCGGTTTTGCCTTTTTTAATTCCCTGCGCCGAAATTTTCATTTTCTCAAACAAAACTTCGCGCAACTGAATAGGGGAGGCGATATTAAACTTTTCACCACTGAGATTATAAATAGTATCAGTGATGGTTGCAATTGCCTGATCAACCTCAACACCCAAATCTTTGAGTTTTTCTTTACTAACAGCAATACCACACGCTTCCATTTCAGCAAGAATTGGAAGAAGTGGACACTCGATGCGCTGCATAATTTCATCACTCTTGGTCTCGCGGAGTTTAACTTTAAGAACTGATGCAGCTTGCACTACCAAACTTAATTCTTGAGCGAGGGCCACTTTATTAACACCAAACAACGTGCCGGTCTGGATCTCCGGTAAATATTCTTCGCCCAAAAATTGAGCAATGATTGCGCGGGCGTCATACACTTTTTCACTAGACTGAAGCAAATAACTCGCAATCATTACATCAAATAGTGTGTTACCAACAATAATTTTAAGCGCATTAGTGATTTTAAGCACCTGCTTCACATCATGCCCGACCAACTCGATGGTTGGATCCGCAAAAATTTCTGCCCAAGCACAGAGTTGCTCAGGAATAAAAAAAAGCGCTTTTTGGCCGACTATTACCAAAACTCCTTCGTTTCCAGTAGCGCTACGCACGATTTGGCAACCAAAAGATTTCTGCTTTTTGGTCGCTTCTTTAAACTGTTCTATAATTTGTGGCGTGGGATTTTCTTCGATTTCTACTTTTTTGGCTTTTGGAGTTACTGAAGTTTTTTTCTGAGTTTGGGCAGCGGGGCGAGGAATACGTTTTAACAATGACCCAAATTCAAACCGATCAAATATTTTGATCACTTCTTCACTTGGCACGCTGTTATACTGCGCTTTCGCGAGAGAAAAATCTACTTCTGGCACATGGCAGTCGATAGTCGCGAGGAACTTACTCATTTCAGCGCTCTCTTCGCCATCAATAAGTTTTTTAACTACACCTGGTTTCATTTCAGCCTTAATTCGCGACTCTGATTGTTTTAAATCTGCGTAAATTTTTTCGAGACTGCCAAACTTTTGAATCAGTTCGGTCGCAGTTTTTTCGCCAATTCCCGGCACACCCGGAATATTGTCTGAAGCGTCACCCCGCAAAGATTTGTAATCAATAATATGTTCCGGCCCAAAACCATAACGTTCCTGTACTTTAGCCGGGTCATAAATTACTACATCATTTAATCCCATCCGCAACGTGTAAACTTTCACATGGTTGTTTACGAGCTGCAGCGTATCCATATCACCGGAAACAACATATGTTTCGACCAATTCACCATTTACCTTTTCTTGTTGCGCGCAAGTGGCAATAGTACCAATCACATCATCAGCCTCATAACCTTTTTTTTCAAAAATGGGAATTTTAAAAGCCTCTACTAATTCGTGTACCAAAGGAATTTGGTCGTAGAGCGCTTGGTCGGCTTTTACGCGCTTGGCTTTATAACCGTCAAATTTTTCGTGGCGAAACGTACCGCCCGACATATCGAAGGTTACGGCCACATATTCGGGATTTAAATCTTTCAAAACACGCAGGAGCATGGACGCAAAACCATACACCGCGTTTACCACGAGACCGTCTTTAGTGGTGAGTGGTGGAATAGCGTGGTAGGCCCGGTGGATAATGGCATTGCCATCGAAGATAACAAGTTTCATAGAAGGTAAGTATAATGAAACTTAGTTTTTAAAGCAATAAACACCTTTTAAAGGTGTTTATTGTAATTTTTTAAATTTTATTATAACACAATCCTATCAAGGACTTAATTTCTTGTTTTTACTGAAAGTGACTTAATACTATTGCTGGATTATCTGGACGTGCCCAAATACACTTCTCTTCCTCTGAACTGTAATGAAACGAGCTGATTAGATCAACACTACCACCAAGGTTTATCGCTGCAATCCATGCTGTACCAGACTCATTAATCTTTAATGCTACATCGCCTTTTCGTCCACCCGCAAGCTGGCCTCCCACAAAACCCGGCTCACCCAACTGTGTGAAACTGCCTACATTATACTCTGATTGTCTACCCTCCTTGAATTTAAAAAAAAGGACATTTTCAATTTTCTTTCCCACACCGTTTTCTCTTTTCGAGAAAGAGTTTGCTGCTTCTTGGTTCATATATTTTTTAAATAAATAATTTTTTAGATTTAGGGTAAAAAAATACCTCAATTTTTCAAATTTGTCAAAAAAATTCTACTTGTATATTAATTTTTATCAAACCTGGTTCTTAATTTAACTTTCAGAATACCGGCCTATTTTAATAACTAAATTTATTTCATTTTAACTTAATTCGCAATTTTTAACAATTCTTCCTTCGCACTCTCAACTCTTGACCCTGGCCGATACAAAAATTTCCTTGGCTGGTACTCATATATTCTCGTATTCCCGCCGGTTCTCTGCTGTAGTCTTTTTTGCGAATCATTGTTCTTAGCAAAACTCCTTCTGAACTTCTTGATGTATATACTTAAATCAAGGTACTTAAAATTTTTTGAAGACACAACTTCTTGCAAAGAAACCGTGAAGATTTTACACGTAATTATTGTTATTTGCCTATTAATAACGCTTTTATTTCCTCAAAGGCCTGCCGTTGCGCTCTTTCAGCAGCATCACCCGTCAAAGGAGGAACTCTTGGCACATTAATATATTGTCCGGCCAATAGTCTAATTAACCGCTCCAACACTGCATATATTTCAGACCGCAGGCTTTCCTTCCATTTAAATATTTCAAACATCGCTTGTTCTGACTCGGCAAAACCTGGGTGGGTATTTTCTCTAAGCGCACCACCCCTACCGGTATCCCGATCTTGAGCCTCCTGCAAATATCGCGGATTTACTACTTTTCCTATCAAATCACGCAACTTTCTCTCTTCTTCTAGAGAAAGTTCATTTACATCCGGTCGAAACTTTACATAATCTGACATAAAAATGAATTTTAAAAATTAAAAAGGATTAATAGCCGCTTTCCATCATTTATTATACCGCAACAACCTAGCCAAATCAGCTAATTCTGCTGACGAACTTTCGGCTCTTGAACCTGGCCGGTACAAAAATTTCCTTGGTTCATATTCATAAATTCCAGCGTCTCCCGGTTGTCTTGGCACAATATGCACATGTAAATGCGGCACGCTTTGCCCAGCATCTTTGCCTTCGTTCCACGCGATATTAAATCCTGTTGCGCCACGCGCTTTTTGTAAAACCACTTTCATTTTTTCAATCGTTTTTCGCAACGCATCCCATTCGTTACCAGTCAGCTCATCAATTTTTGCTATATGACGCACCGGACAGACCAGTACGTGGCCTGGCACAATGGGAGTTATAGTTAAAAACGCCATCGTAACTTCATCACAAAAAATGGTACGATCGATTAAATTATTTTCACAAAAATCACAGCTCATAATAAAAATATATTACCACTTCTTACTCTTGAAACCAAATTTAGTTTGTGATACCATGAGATAACTTTTGGTACCGTAGCCAAGCAGTAAGGCCGAGGTCTGCAAAACCTCCATGCGCGGGTGCAATTCCCGCCGGTACCTCAAAAAATATCCGTGATAACGGATATTTTTATTTTACATACCCCAGCGGATTTACTCGTGTTCCGTTTACTATGACTTCAAAGTGAACATGGATACCAGTCCGTCCACGCACATTGCCAGTGTTGCCCATAAGCGCAATTACTTGCCCGGTTTCTACATGCTCACCAGCGGTGACTAATAATTTAGAATGATGGCCATACAATGTTTTTATACCATTCCCATGATTTATAATTACATAACAACCATACCCACCATTCCAACCACACTGCGCTTTTTCCACGGTTCCAGCTTTAGCCGCGTACGACGGTGTCTGGAATGGTCCGGCGATATCTAAAGCGTTGTGACTCCAACTAAAATACTGCGTTACGGTATGCGAACCTGACGGCCAGACAAACCCAGAGGCTTGCGGGGTTTGTCTGGAACCAGCCGGAATCGCGACGCGTGATAAAATCGCGCTATTATTAGTTTTAGGAATAGTTACGGCTGCAAGCGCTCTTTGCTGTGCCTTTACACCATCTGGCACCATGATTTTTTCACCTATTACTAGGTCGGACCCATCTGGTTTTAAATGGTTAAAGGCCGCTATATCATTCGTTTCAGCTTCGTACAGCTTGGCAATTTTACTCAGCGAATCACCTTTTTTTACTGTATGCATAACACCGGTAGCTGGCGGAATTCGTAAAACTACCCCGGGACGCAATATTGACCTGAGACTGAGATTATTTTCCCATAAAACCGTGGCAATACTTACACCAAACTGGCCTGCTATCGTACTCAGCGAATCACCATCTTCAATTATATACTCTTCCACCTCAGCTGGTGGACCGCCAAAATAACCTCCGTTTATAAGCGTTGGTTTAAAAACCGCTTGTCCTCCCACAAAAATTCCCGAAAGTTCACGGCTTTGGGGCGAAGTTTGGTTTTGCGACATAGGAAATTCGCGCGACACCACGCCCATGGAACGGGATTCTGGCACTGAGGTATTAACATCTTCGGTAACCAGGTTAATTTCCTCAAGCTCCACTTCATTTTGACCAGGATTAATTAACTTAAAAGCCAGAGTTTTTTGCCCTGGAATAAATGTGTCTTGTTGCGTGTAAAAACGACTTTGCGGCCAAGCCAGAATGAGGAGTACGCCTAGAGCAAAAAATTGCCAGGCATCACGTCGCCCCAGCCAACCAGTCATTTGCCCGAGACCCCATTTCTTGAGAAAATAGTCTATTTTATAGCGCAGATAAGCCAAAAAATAAAAAACTTTCCGGACAGGCCAGCTGACGAGGAAAGCTATTTTTCTGCCAAGCCACCAAAAAAATCGCTTAACATATACCAAAACCCGCAAAAATTGTAATAAAAATCCATACTTCATATCTTGACTGCTTTATTATCCTAGCATAGAATAGGGGACAAATCAATCATTTTATTCTTAAAAAACATAATGTTTACTCTATGAACCTGATTGTTTGGGGCGCAATTTTACCCGCCCTGGTAGCCGTATTATACGGTGTTTGGCTTATTCGCTGGGTGTTAAAACAGCCAGCCGGTGATGAACGAATGCAATTTATTGCTCGCGCCATTCAAGAAGGCGCGAACGCCTACTTGTGGCGACAATATAAAACCGTAGCCATAGTAGCTGTTGTGGTTTTCTTCCTTATTGGAATCGGGATGGGCAGTTGGCTCACGGCCATCGGCTTCCTTATTGGAGCTGGACTCTCGTGCACGGCCGGAGTTATTGGTATGAGTATTTCGGTAAAGGCCAATGTTCGTACTGCCGAAGCTGCTAAAAAAGGATTCGTATCAGCCCTTAATGTCGCTGTTCGCGGCGGATCAGTAACCGGACTTTTGGTAGCTGGTCTTGGACTCCTGGGCGTCGCCGGGTTTTATCTCGTTACTCAAGACCTCTCTGCGTTGATCGGACTTGGTTTTGGTGGCAGTCTGGTTTCTGTGTTTGCTCGTATCGGTGGCGGTATTTTTACCAAAGCCGCTGATGTGGGCGCTGACTTGGTAGGTAAAGTAGAAAAAGGTATCCCTGAAGACAGCCCAAAAAATCCCGCAGTTATTGCTGATAATGTCGGCGATAATGTTGGTGACTGTGCTGGCATGGCTGCTGATTTATTTGAAACGTATGCTGTTACTACCATCGCTGCCATGATTTTAGGCGATTTACTTTTCCCGGGTCGTGAAGCGGTTATTCTGTATCCGTTGATTTTAGGCGGTGTTTCGATGATCGCTTCAGTTATTGCCACCTTCTTTATTCGCCTAGGCAAAACTCAGAACGTTATGAACGCTCTGTACAAAGGGTTGTTTGCCGCTGGCATTCTTTCTTTAATCGCTTTTTACCCAGTTACCAATTGGCTCATGAGTGATTTTAGCACTTTCTCAGCCTTGCATCTTTATTTGTGTGCTGTAATTGGTTTAGCTCTCACAGTTTTCATGGTGCTTTTAACCGACTATTATACTTCTACCAACTATAGCCCGGTAAAACATATCGCTAAAGCCAGTACGACTGGACACGGTACCAATATTATTGCCGGCCTCGCGGTTTCCATGCAGTCTACTGCTCTCCCTGTTATCCTTATCGTTGCCGCCATGCTTGGAGCGTTCTCTCTTGCTGGACTCTACGGTGTAGCGATTGCGGCCGTCAGTATGCTTTCCATGACTGGCATTATCGTTACTATTGATGCGTATGGTCCAATTACCGACAATGCTGGCGGTATTGCAGAAATGAGTGAACTTCCCGAAAGTGTTCGCGCCGTTACTGATCCGCTCGATGCGGTTGGCAACACCACTAAGGCCGTTACTAAGGGTTATGCTATTGCCAGTGCCGCTCTTGCCGCACTTGTGCTCTTTGGAGATTTTACACACAAAATTCCATCTTCCATCCAGTTCGTTATTAATGATCCAAAAGTTTTAGCCGGGCTTTTCATCGGCGGACTTTTACCATACCTCTTTGCTTCCATGCTTATGGAATCGGTTGGTAAAGTGGCCGGACAAGTCGTCGAAGAAGTTCGTCGCCAGTTCCGCGAAATTACCGGTATCATGGATGGTAGCGCAAAACCAGATTATGCTCGCGCCGTTGATATCGTTACCAAAGGTGCAATCGGGCAAATGATTGTACCCGCTCTTTTACCCGTTGTAGCACCAATCGTCGTCGGATTATTCTTTGGCGTACAAGGCCTCGGCGGACTCCTAGTTGGAACAATCATTACCGGACTTTTCCTCGCCATTTCCATGACCACTGGTGGTGCGGCTTGGGACAATGCCAAAAAATTCATTGAAAAAGGTAATTACGGTGGTAAAGGATCTTTTGCACACCAGGCCGCGGTTACTGGTGACACAGTTGGCGACCCTTACAAAGATACTGCTGGACCTTCTATTAATCCAATGATTAAGGTAGCGAATATCGTAGCTCTTCTCATTGTTGGACTGCTGCTTAAATAAGCATTAAGAAAAAACATACGTCTCAAAAACGTATGTTTTTTATTTAACATTTATGCATGAAAAAATTCTTCATCATCCAGAAAAAGTTTTAGGACGAGAAAACGAACGCCTACCCGGCAATTTAGTAGTTTGTTGCAGCATGGCATTTCGCGATGAAGCGCTAAACCTCCAAAAACAAATGGAAATTTTAGGTATTTCTACCACCATTCCTGTTGCCGAAGGCAAGGTTGAACTTGCTATGAGTCCGGCAGAATTTTCTTGCTTTAAGGCTGAGGTGGTAAGAAGGTATTTTAAACTTATTGCTGATCCCTCAACCCGCGCCATTCTTATTTTAAATATTAAAAAACGTGGAAAAGAAAATTATATCGGTGCCAACACGCTCATGGAAATGGCTATTGCGTTTCACTACCAAAAACCAATTTATTTATTGAACAGCCTTCCTGGGACAGATTGTCCTGGCTACGAAGAAGTAGAATGCATGAAACCCAGTTGCCTAAACGGAAATATCGGTCCGTTGGCGAGCTTTTTTAAAGAAGAAAAAGAATAAATACGTTTGACATAAGCAATTATTCTCAGTACAATGAAATACGATTTAATCGTAAAATCGTTCCTAACGCCTAAAATCTAATCTCTAAATATATGACACACGAACTCAAAAAACTTAATGATAGTGAAGTAGAATTCACCATTACCGTTCCTACCAACGAATATAAAACTAATCTTGATGCCGCTGCCAACCGTCTATCTGAACGTGCCGCCATTAAAGGTTTTCGCCCAGGTAAAGCGCCTTATGAAATAGTAAAACAACAACTCGGCGAAGTACGAATCTTGGAAGAAGCCATGCAAAGTATTGTTGAGCACAACTTTTTCTTGGCTGTACAAAGCGAAAAATTGGAAACTATTGGCATGCCTCAAATTACTTTACAAAAATTTGCTCCAGGCAATGATCTTGTTTTTACCGCTCAAGTCGCTCTTTTACCAAAAGTAAAACTAGCCGACATCAAAAAAATAAAGGTTAGTAAAAAAGAAGTAAAGGTAACGGATGAGCGTTTAAACGAAACGCTTGATAGCCTGCGCAAAATGCGCCCACAAGAAACCCTTAAAGAAAGTGCCAGTACCAAAGAAGATAAACTCGTGGTTGATCTTAATATGTTTATCGACCACGTGGCGATCGAAGGCGGATTTGCTAAAAATCACCAGGTATACCTCAGTGAACCACACTATATTCCGGGCCTCGCCGAAGAACTGGTTGGTCTCAAGACCGGCGACGAGAAAAAATTTACCCTCAAATTTCCCACTGAACACTACCAAAAAATGCTGGCTGGCAAAGACGTAGATTTTGAAGTAAAAGTGAACCAAGTTTTTTCTCTGCAATATTCAGAACTTAACGAAGAGTTTGCTAAAACTTTAGGCCAAGAAAGTGTCGAGAAACTCAAAGAAATTTTGATGTCCAACCTGCAGAAAGAAGATGAGCGCAAAGAAGATCAGCGCTTTGAAGCCGAAATGCTTGAGGCCATGATTGACCAAAGCGAATTTGAAACATTGCCAAAAGTTTTAATTGACGCTGAGAAACGTAAAATGTTTTACGAACTCAAAAGTAACCTGGAAAACCAGGGCATCTCAATGGAACAATACTTACAGGATCTCAAAAAAACTGAAGAAGAAATTTTTAACGATTTCGCCACTCAGGCCGAGAAACGCGCCAAAGCCGCTCTTATTTCCCGTCAAATTGCTCTCGAGCAGGGGATTAAGGTAGAAAAAACCGACATGGATACAGAAATCGAACTTATTAAACAAAACTACCAAAACGATCCGAAAGTTTTAGAAAACCTCAAACGCCCAGAAGTAATTGATACGATTGCTTCGACGATTCAGAATCGAAAAGTAGTAGAATGGTTAAAAAAACAAGTTCTGTCCTAATAAACGGCCTTCTTTATAAGAAATGTGGCTCAAGAATTTTTTCCCTCCACCCAAGAAAATTCCTCCAAAAGAACTTCAAATCCGACTTCGGGCCATCTGTTTTAGATTTTCTAAAACACCTAGAAACAACTATCAGGATTACCTCTACTATTTAAAATTGGAAGTGGTAGAATGATTAGAATTATAATTCTATTAAATTTTAACTCATGTTTTTATATGAACACAGAAGTTTCCTATGATTTTGCCAAAGAATTTCCTCCTCGAGAACAAGCTTCGGACTCGCAGGCGGCTGAATACTTTGGAACCTCAGGGTTAAAAATAAGGGACAAAGTTTTAGTCAATGACACAACAGATGAAAAAAATCCAGATGCATGGAAAGAGATGACCATATATGACTTCGATTTTTCTCTTTCTAAGGATGAGACTAAAGATCGCACTCAACCACTTATGTTTTGTCAAAACACAAAACGTCTTCTTGTTCTTAATAGAGCTTATTTTGAAGCCGGGTGCGTAAAAAAATTAGATGGCACTATTGTTTCTCTAAATTAGATTGTCGCACTCTTCGCTGACCTACGACTTAAAGACAAAAATTTTATTTTTGAAACCGAACACGATCTAACAAGACAAGCCTTAGCTAACCTTAAACAACCGTGCACCGATTAAAAACATCTTAATTTAAGATGTTTTTAATTACCCGAACAATATGTTATTACGGATCAAAGTCATCCCCAACTCATCACTTAATGGTCTACAAAAACTGCCAGACGGAAGCTTTCGAGCCAAACTTACCGCATCACCCGTGGATGGAAAGGCCAACGAAGCCCTTATTAACCTTCTAAGCATAGAGTTTAGCATAGCCAAGAGCAAACTTTCCATAAAACAAGGTTTTTCCAGCAAAAATAAACTTATTGAGGTTTTAGAATAACTCAATTCTTGACTTATGACAAGCAAAGAATTGCATCTATTTTTTTATACAAATTTATCTGCCACAAATCTTTTTGCTACCCTAATGCTTAATAACTTTATTACGGTAGATCAACCCCACCCTCATTCCACGGATTACAGCGACCAATTCGATAGATAACTTTAAAAGTTCCTTTTACCAAGCCTTTTTTCTCAATTATTTTATACGCATATTCGCTGCACGTCGGATAAAATCGGCAATAACCATCGGGGAAAAATACTTTTAGTGGACCATGATCCGGCGACAAGATTTTTTGATACACCAAAATGAGGCCCAAAACCATGTTTCTTGGTGCAAGCAGAATACATTGTAAATAATTAATGCTTTTTTTGGTCATACCTTAGCATTAAAAGAAGCTTATTCTACCCGTTGTTTTTTTATTTCAACTTAAAAAAGTTTTGAGGTATTTATAACTTTACCAATTTCTAAAAGCTGTACAATATCTTTTTTTATCCCACTATAATCTTGTTCAATAATTCCTTTTTTGGCGATAAATAAGATAAAAAATCCGTTTTTTAAATTGTTATTTTTAATAAGTAAACGCACCACCTCCCGCATTTGCCGTCGCAAACGGTTACGAATCACTGCTTTTTTAGAAATTTTAAGCCCAACGGTAAAAGCAACTTTCAACTCATTTTCAAAATCCGTGAGTTTGTGGTCGTGAGACAAAGCATCTTTTACTGTTTCGAGTCGCAAAATTTTCGCATCAATATAGGCGGCTTTATAATACCAACCACGCTTCATTACTGAACCAAAATCACGCATTTTTTTTAACCGATTTTCCTCGCGCAACATACGCTGAATCGTTTTACAAATAAAACAAACCGCTTATTCGTTCAAAGCGGCTCGTTTAGCAAATATTTAAAAACTATTTCCGAGTCAGTTTGCCTTTTATTTCGTCACTCACTGAGAGCTTCTTGCGCCCCTTAGCTCGACGGCGACTCAAAACTCCGCGCCCGCCTTTGGTACTCATTCGTTCCAAAAAACCATGGGCTTTCGCGCGTTTTCTTTTTTTCGGTTGGTAGGTTCTTTTAGTAGACATAGATTGAAATTGTAAACGAATTATACTTGAGTACTGACGCCTTGTCAAGGCAACCCCCTTCTCCCCTCTAGGATAGTCCCGTTTGAGCACCTCGCCTAACTGTAAATTTTGATTCAGTAAAAATACTCACCTCATCATTACACTTTCGCAATGAAAAATTTTTTTGAAATCCCGTTTTAAAATCAGTTTATTCTTTTTCATAAACTGATAGTGAATAATAATTATCCACCACCTCATTTCCTGTATAAAGGGATTTTTTAAGAACTATGTGTAAAAGTTATCCACTTTATCCACAAGTTATCCACAGTGTTATCCCACTTTTACACACTTATGAATTTGCCCTGTATAGTAATTATGGTAGTATGAAAGCGAATTATTCACCTTTTTTGCACTTCTCCCTATGACAAATAATGAAATTTGGCAGGCGGTCCTCGCCGAGATAGAACTCAACATTTCCAAACCAAATTTTATTACTTGGTTTAAAAATACTGGGATTTTAACTTTACATGATAATAGTGTGCTGGTCTGCGTTCCGAACACCTTTACCAAAGCCTGGCTCGAAAAAAAATACCACACCCTCATTATCAAGTCTTTAGAGCGCGTTACCGAAAAACCGATAAAAAAACTGGATTATAAAATAGAAAATATTAAAAATGTTCCCGAGCAGTCTTTTTTGACCAACACGAACACGTCGTCACCAGCGCCAGCAGACACTGATTTTAATTCCTTCCGCAACACAACTCCCGGACCCAACAACAGCTTTTCTCTAAACCCAAAATATAACTTTGAAAGTTTTGTCGTTGGTGGCGGCAGCGAACTCGCTTATGCCGCGGCGCAGGCCGTGGTTTCTCGCCCAGGCGAATCCTATAACCCTCTCTTTATATATGGGGGTGTCGGGCTCGGCAAAACCCACTTACTCCAGGCGATCGGCAACGAACTAACCAAACGCAACCCGCGCGTCCAGATTATGTACGTCAGCGCGGAAAAGTTTTCCAACGATTTCATTGCTTCCATAAAAGAAGGTGGCGCCAAAGAATTCCAGAACCGCTACCGTCACATCGACCTTCTCCTTATAGATGATATCCAATTTATTGCTGGCAAAGATCGCACCCAGGAATCCTTCTTTCATACCTTTAATGAACTCCATCAGCAAAACAAACAAGTTGTACTCACGTCAGACCGACCTCCCAAAGCTATCCCAGCGCTTGAGGATCGTCTCAAATCCCGGTTTGAGTGGGGTATGATCGTGGATATTTCGCCACCAGACTTTGAAACTCGTGCTGCCATTCTTGAAAAAAAGTGCGCTGAGAAAAACTTTCCTCTCGATACCAAGACTTTGCAAACTATCGCGAGCCTGGTCCAAAGCAACATCCGCGAACTGGAAGGCGCCCTCAATAAAATTATTGTCTTTCACCAACTCAAAAATATTGAACCGACCGCAGAATCCGTAAAAACCCTTCTTTCTTCACTGCAAGTTTCTTCTTCCCGCCGTTCCATTACCCCAACTCAACTTATTGAAACCGTCAGCCAAATTTATAATATTTCCATGCCCGATATTTTGGGCAAAAGCCGGGAAAAGAAAATCTCTGAGCCACGCCAGATTATTATGTATCTTTTGCGCGAGGAAATGAAAATGTCCTACCCATCCATCGGCGACGAACTCGGCGGACGCGACCACACTACAGCTATGCACGCACATGATAAAATTAAAAATGAGGTAGAAAATAATCTAAAACTCCGTCAAGAAATCGATGCCCTTAAACAGCGTTTGTACATTAATAACATTTAAATAACTTTATTTTTACTGTTAACAAACTGTATACAAAGGGTTATTTTTCCGGTATAAAGTTGTGCACGGTAAGAAAAAGTTATCCCGCTTTCTTACCTCTTATCCCCAAGGCTCACGAGCGAAAGAAAAAGTTATCCTTTTTTCTCCCAGACTTATCCCATTTTGAAAATCACAATTAATTCAAAATTTACCCTAACCCAAAACAAAATTTAAAGTTTTCCCCACTATCCACCCCCTTATTATAGTTATTAGTTATTTATATATACTTATTATTATATTGAACTCCTATGAAGTTTTCCTGTACGCAAGAAAATCTTTCTCGAGCGATTGGTCTCACCAGTTCTATTGCCGGGAAGAATCCTAACCTGCCAATTCTCAACAATGTCTTAATTCGAGCGAATGATCAAACCGTAGAGGTTATCAGCACCAATTTGGACGTAGCTATCACCACCAGCTTTTCTTCCCTTATCGAAACGCCCGGCTCGTTTACAGTGCCAGCTAAAACCCTAAACGATTTCATTATTCTTTTATCCGAAGATAAAATTGAAATTGAGCTCAAGAATAATGAAATCGGGCTTTATTCCGGTTCATCTTCCACGAAAATAAAAGGTTTATCGGCCGAAGAATTTCCGATTATTCCTACTATCGACAATGGTCAAGTGTTTACGCTCAAGGCCGAAGATCTGCGCAGCAGCTTGTCCCAAGTCTTGGTAGCGGTCGCGAGAAACGATATTCGCCCCGAGCTTTCTGGAATTTTTTTAAGCTTTAATAAAATCGAAAAACTACTCACCTTAGCAGCAACGGACAGTTATCGATTAGCCGAAAAAAGTTTGCCGATTGTAGAGGGTACTACCGAACTCAAAGCTATTTTGCCAGGTAAAACCGCTCAGGAAATCGTCCGCATTCTTTCCTCGGAGCGCGAAAGTGGAATTAAGGAAGTAAAAATTACGGTTAATGACAACCAAATTGGGATGGTTTATAACCACATTCATCTTACCTCCCGCCTTATTGCCGGCGATTATCCGGATTATACCCAGATTATTCCACGGGAATTTAGTACGTCGGCGAGTTTTTCGGTTGATCAACTCAAAAAGGAAATTCGCGCCGCCGGCCTATTCACGAGTACAGGGAGCGCAGTAGAAATTAAAATTTCGCCCGACAAGGGGGCTCTAGAGCTTCTCGCCACCTCGCCAGCGGGAGAGTACAGTTCCCAGGTCACGAGCGAGATCACAGGGGCAGAATTGAAAGTTTTCCTTAGTCACCGATATCTGCTCGATGGGCTTAATAATATTTCCTCAAGCCAGGCTATCTTTAAAACCGTAAGTGCTGATAGCCCGTGTGTTCTTACGTCTGAGGCGGATAAAAGTTTTGTCTACATTGTGATGCCGATCCGCCAGTAGGTGGCGAAGTAAAAAACGGTTGTTTTCAGGCAGTCGTTTTTTATTTACATTTTGAGAAAAAAATATTCAATACGTCGAGGTTTTCAGGGTAAAAAGATTATAAATTTATCCACAAGCAGAGTTTTGGAGAGAGTTTTTGTGTGGACAATACTGTGGATAAAGCTTTTAATGTGTGCATAATTTAATAATTACTTTTCTCTCATTTTAGCCAAAATTAGCTGTTAATAACTTGTTATTTGGCTAATCTATCATAAAACACAGAAGATAATTTAA